>JAQYVQ010000455.1 GCA_030145435.1 Syntrophobacteria bacterium
ACTTCGGTCATATCCTCGATCGCCCAGCGGATGCCTTCCCGGCCGAGGCCCGAGTCCTTTACGCCGCCGTAGGGCATGTGGTCCACGCGCCACGAAGGCGCGTCCCCGATGATCACGCCCCCCACCTCCAGCTCGTCCCAGGCCCTCTGGGCCTTGTACAGATCGCGCGTGAAGATGCCGGTCTGAAGGCCGAAGACACTGTCGTTGACCATCCGGATCGCCTCGTCGAAATCCGTGAACTCCGACAGCACCGCCACCGGCCCGAAGGCCTCTTTGCTGTGGATGGCAAGGGACGGGGCTGCGTTCTCGAGCAGCGTCGGCTGCATCATGACGCCTTCGCGGGCGCCTCCGCAGAGCACGGTGGCCCCGGCCTCGACCGCTTCGTCGACCCAGCCCTGCAGTCGCGAAGCCTCCGCCTCGGAGATCATCGGCCCGATGAAGGTCTCTTCCTCCTTCGGATCGCCCACCTTCAGCCCCCTGGCGGCGGCCACCAGCTTGTCCCTCACCTCCTCGTAAACGCCCACGTGCACGATGATCCGCTGGACACCGATACAGCTCTGGCCGGACTGGTAAAAGGCGCCGAGGATGATTCGACCGATCGCGTCCTCGAGATAGCGGCCCCGTGTGTCTTCGTCGACGATCACGGCGGCGTTGCCCCCGAGTTCGAGCACCACCTTCTTCTTCCCTGCCTTCGCCTTCAGCGCCCACCCCACGTCGGGCGATCCGGTAAAGGAGAGCAGTTTCAGCCTCTCGTCCACAGTGAAAAGGTCCGCGCCGTCCCGGCGACAGGGCAGCACCGAAAAAGCGCCCCTGGGCAAGTCCGTCTCCGCAAGGATTTCGCCGATGATCAGGGCGCCGACAGGCGTCATGCTTGCGGGCTTCAGGATGAACGGGCACCCTGCAGCGAGGGCCGGCGCCACCTTGTGGGCCACGAGGTTCAGCGGGAAATTGAACGGTGCGATGAAAGAGCAGGGCCCGATGGGCACGCGCTTCCACTGGCCCGTGTACCCCTTGGCCCGGGCACTGATGTCCAGGGGGAACACCTCACCGCTGCCGGGGAGGCGGACCGATTCTTCCGCTGCAACCCGAAAGGTGTCGATCAACCGGGTCACCTCTCCCCTCGCGTCCTTGATCGGCTTGCCCGCCTCGATGCAAAGGGCCTGGGCCAATTCTTCGTAGCGTTCCTGAAACCGACCCACGCAGTGCTGCAACACGTCCTGGCGCTCGTAGGCCGCCAGCCTCCGCATCGGCACGGTCGCCTCGACCGAGGCGGCAATGGCGCGGTCGATTGCCTCGGCGTCGGCCAGAGCCACACGCGTGGCCACTTCCCCCGAGTACTTGTCCGTCACGGCCAGATCCGTGTTGGCCTCCACCGCCTCATTGGCCAGGTAGTAGGGATAGGTCTCTTTCAGCATTTCTACGCCCTTCCTTTCGCCTGCGACTCTGCCGTATTAGATGGGACAGGCGATGTCCCCGAGTCGTTCCGTCAGCTTCGGGTTCTCCCTGTAATCGATCGGTACGGCAATGAGGCTGGGCCCTGCCGTTTCGAAGGATTTCTCAAGGACGGCCCGCAGTTCGCGGGAATCCTCCACCCGCTCGCCATGCCAGCCAAAGCTCTCCGCAAGCTTCACCCAGTCCGGGTTTCCAAAGGCCAGGTCCGTGTGACGCCCGAACTGGTTGTCCTGTTTCCACGCGATCAGGCCGTACCCGCCGTCCTCCCAGACCATTACCGTAATCTTCGAATTAAGCCGGCGGGCGGTTTCCATTTCCTGCACGTTCATCAGGAATCCGCCGTCCCCGCAGACGGCGAGGATGCGCCTGTCCGGATGCACGAGGTGGGCCGCAATGGCCCCGGGAAAGGCGAACCCCATCGAGCAGAAGCCGTTCGGGATCAGGCACGTGCTCGGCACGTGGCAGTGGTAGTGGCGAGCCACCCACATCTTGTGGGCCCCCACGTCGGAGAGCAGGATGTCCTTGCGGCCGAGCACCTGCCTGGCGTCCCAAAGCGCCTTCTGGGGCTTGATTGCGCCCACCGCGTCATCCTCACTGTACACCTCGAACTCGGCCTGCATCTCCCGTCGTACGGCCGCCTGCTGGGACAGGTCGAACCCGAATTCGCCCCCCTCCCGCGTGAAGGCGTCCACCCGCTCGTTGAGCATCCACAGCGCGTGGGCCAGATCCCCCACGACCTCCACCTCCATGCGGTAGTTCTCGTCGATTTCCGCAGGCACGAAATCCATATGGATGATGCGTTTGTTCGAGTCAGGGTTCCAGAGGCTCGGGTGATATTCCACCATGTCGTACCCCAGCGCGATCACGAGGTCTGCCGCGTCGATCGTGCAGACCACCAGGTCCTTGGCCTGAAGTCCCACGGTGTACAGGCAGTAGTCGGCGTCCATGTCCACGGCACCCTTGGCCATGAAGGTGCTGATCACGCCGACGCCCGTCTTGTCGCAGAAGGCCCGAAGCTGCCGGCTCGCACGCTTGCGGATGCACCCGTTCCCAGCGAGGATCACGGGACGGCGAGCGGTCTTGAGCGCCTCGAAGGCCCGGTCCATGATCTTGTCGTCCGGCACGGGCCGGCGATACCGGCGGGGTTCGATCGGCTGGGTGGACGCGTCGCGCTTTGCGATGTCCTCGGCCAGCTCGATGTGGCAGGCGCCCGGCTTTTCCGTGCGGGCCAGGCGGACCGCCTTGCGGACGATCTCCGGGATGTTGTCCGGGTGCAGGATCGACTGCGCCCACTTGGTCACCGGCTTGAACATGGAGACCACATCCATGATCTGGTGAGACTCC
>JAQYVQ010000218.1 GCA_030145435.1 Syntrophobacteria bacterium
GGTCAGGCACTCCACCGCATGGATGTAGCAGTCCATACCCGTGTAGAACCGCTGCTCTCTCGGGGCCCCCTCGATCAATTCCGGGTCCAGGACCACCTGGTCGGGCATGGTGTAGTCGCACTTGATCCCGAGCTTCTTCTCCGGGCCGGACAGGACAGTCGTCATCGAGACCTCGGCCCCGGTCCCGGACAGGGTGGGAATGCAGACCTTGAAGACGCCCGGATTCTTGATCAGATCGAGCCCCTGGTACTCGGCCGACGAACCTGGATTGGTCAGCATCAACGCGACCGCCTTGGCGTAGTCCATGACGCTTCCTCCCCCGATCCCGATCACGGCATCGGGGAGGGAGTCTGCGTACGCAAGGATCTCATCCCGATAATGATCCACCATCCGGGTCGTCGGTTCTTCCTCCACGCTTACCCAGATCAGCTTGTCGCTTTCCCGCTGGGGGATTCTGTCCCGGAGGGGCGTCGCCTCAAGGACCTGATCCACCAGGAAGACCACATACGAATCCCGGCCCTTCCTCCTGGGAGCCAGGATCTCGTCCAACCGGTCGAAGGTTCCCCTGCCGAAGGCGAACCAGGCAACGTTCTTGAAATTCCTGAAGGTATAGATCATCAGCCCAGCACCTCTTGCAGCACCCCTTGGGTCTTCTCCTTAATCGTGTCGAGTTCTTCCTGGGTCCAGCTCAGGCGAATCTCGATCATCTGCATGCGGCTCATGATGTCGTCCGTTCGAGGCAGATGGATGTCGGCATAGTCCGGAACGTTGTCCAGCAGCTTGATTGGGAGTCTGTATGCGGATTTCAGTCCTTTCAGGTGCTTCCAGTTCCTTATGTAATGGAAGTTGTTGTTGTACCAGTATGCGGTTCCCACGTCTGCCTTGCCCATTGCCTCGTGCACACGGACCGCTGTTTGCGCGTCCGGCAGCAGGAAGCCGAGCGTGGTGGCGGAATCCCCGGCCGGGTCCGGCACGTCACGGAAGGTGATCTGTGAAAAAGCGGAAAGCGTCTCTCTCAACTGGGCCTGGTACTCCCGCTGTCTCGCCAGGATGAGATGCAGCTTTCGGAACTGGGCAAGTCCGACGGCGGCATGCAATTCGCTGATCCGGAAGTTGAAGCCGAGGATCGGGTGCTGTTCCGCCCCTCGATTGTCCCCGATGTGGTCGTGCCCGTGGTCACCGAACATGTGGGCCGTCTCGTACACGTCCCGATCGTTCGTGATCACGGCGCCCCCCTCTCCCGCAGTGATGACCTTGAAGAAATCGAAAGAAAAGCACCCCACCTTCCCGAAGGTCCCCAGGTGTTTGCCCCTGTACGTTCCCCCCAGGGCCGGCGCGGCATCCTCGACGAGGATCAGGTTGTGCTTCTCGCACACCTGGACGATTTCATCCATCTTGGCCATGGACCCGAAGAGGTGCACGAGGAGGACCGCTTTTGTCCGCGGCGTGACGGCAGCCTCGATCCCCTCCGGCGACAGACAGAGGGTCTCATCGATCTCTGCAAAGACAGGGATTGCGCCCACAGTGAAGACGGCCTCGATCGGTGCGATGAACGAGAAGGGAGGAACGATGACCTCGTCACCGGCTCCGATACCCACCGAGGCGAGGGAGATGATATCCGCGGCCGTTCCGTTCGAACACATGTGGCAGTAATCCACCCCGTGGTACTTTGAGAATTCCTCCTCAAAGCTCCTTGCCTTCCAGATTCCCTTTCGAGGCCCATCGAAATTATAGCGAAACAGGATGCCCGTCTCGAGAACATCCATGACCTCTTTTCGCTCTTCATCACCGAACAGTTCTGTTCCCGGCATCTTCTTCTCCGCTCAAAGGATATCGAAAAACACCTGATCGTCGTCAGGAGCCTTTTAGATATTGAAAAAGGGTGCGTGGGGAAGAGGGTAGGAGGGCCGGTGGCGTCGGGGCACAAAAGATGTTCAGGGGCACGCGATACATTTCCTTTCGCCTTGACCCTTTCCCCTTTCGCCTGCGGGCTAGGTGGTAACCTCTATGATATCCTGGATGTCCAGCATCCCGATCTGCTTCTTGCCCTCCACCACACAGATCGTATCCACCTGGGTTTCCTTCAGGACCTTGGATGCATCGTAGAGCAACGTATCCCCGGAGATGTGTATCGGCACCTTGAGGTCGAGCTCGGCAAGGGGCTTCTGCAGGGACGTCTCGCCCTCTCGCTCCAGCAACCGACGGAGGTCTCCGTCCGTGAAGACGCCGCAAATCTCGTCGTTGTCATCCACGATCGTTACCGCGCCGAAGCCTCCCTGGGTCATGACCACCAGGGCATCCACAACCGGCTTGCCCTTAGGAATCGTCGGGTTGAAATCGCTGATCACGTCCTTCACACGAAGGGTCATCAGCCGGGTGTGCTCGAAGAACTGCTGCGTTCCAACCGTGGTGAACGTGTTGTCGGTGAGTCCCTTCATGACCTTCCAGGGAACCGTGACCGCATGAACCCCCAGGTTGATCGCGTTTCGAACATGCTCAGGGTGCCGGACCGAGGAGAACATCACCTTGCAGCCGTATCCATAGTAATCCACCGCATGCACACACTGCTCGATCAATCCAAGCGCGTCATGCCCCTCGTCCTGCAGGCGCCCCACCAGGGGGCAGACGTATGCCGCACCGGCGGCCATGGCCATGTACGCCTGCTGGAGCGTGTAGACGAGATGCACATTGACCTGGATGCCCTCGTCGGCAAGCCTCTTGCACGCCTTGACGCCTTCCAGAGACACCGGGAGCTTGAGAACCGTCGTCTCCTTGCTCAGCCCAAGTCCGAGGAGGCGTCGGGCTTCCTCACAGATTTCATCCGCCGTTTCCCCCAAGGCCTCGATCTGGATTTGGGGGACCCTCTTCGAGAGCCTTACGATCGTCCCGTCCACATCCGTGATGCCATCCCGGTGCATGAAGGTCGGCGTGGTGGTCAGTCCTGTCAGAAAGCCCAGTTCGAAGGCCTCTTTAATCTCCTCTTCAACGACTGAGTCGAGAAATAGTTCCATGGTCTTGCTCTGTCCGTCACGGGTTTGATATTGTGCTACGCTCTGTATTTCACTTCCAGGTTGTGGATCTCGATCAAGGGCTTGAGAAACTCCTCCAGATCATCCGTGGAAACCTGGCTCGAGGCGTCACACAGGGCCTTTTCAGGCTCCGGGTGGGCCTCGATGAAGACGCCGTCCACCCCGGCCGCCACACCGGCCCTCGAAAGGACCGGCAGGAACTCCGGCGACCCTCCCTTCGGATCCGCGCTCGGGATTCCGTATCGTCTCACCGAGTGGGTGATATCGAACACGACCGGAAAGCCCGTTTCGTTCAGGTGATAGAAGCTCCTCGGGTCGACGATGAGGTCGTTGTAGCCGAAGGTGTACCCCCTTTCCGTCAGGATGATCTGATCGTTTCCTGCATCGAGGGCCTTCTGAGTCGGCTTCATCATGTTTTCCGGTGCCAGGAACTGCCCGTGCTTCAGGTTCAGGACCTTGCCCGTCCTGGCAGCCTCCTCGACCAGATGGGTTTGCATGCAAAGGTAGGCGGGTATCTGCAGGACGTCCAGGACCTCGGCCGCCGGCTTGATCTGTTCCGGGTAGTGAACGTCCGAAATCAAGGGGAACCCGAATTCTTCCTTGACTCTTTCCAGGATCCTGAGACCTTCCTCCAATCCCGGCCCGCGGTAGTTCTGCGCCGCACTCCGGTTGTCCTTCTCGAATGAGGCCTTGTAAATGACCGGGATCTCAAGCTTTTCAGACAATTCCCGGAGGCATTCCGCGGCCCGCAGCATGGTGCTTTCCCCTTCGACCACACAGGGCCCGGCAATCAGGAAGAGCTGATCCGCTCCGCATTCGATCTCTCCGACCTTTACGATTCTCTTGCGCATGCTCATATTCTTAAGCCATCCTCTGGTTTTGGTCAACCCTATTAGGGTAAGGGAAGGCTCATATGTTCAAGCCACCCTCTGGTTTAGGGTCAACCCCGTCAGGGTAGAGGAAGGGCCGCAAGATGGCAAGATTCCTCTCCGTGGCGCCCCGATGCTGAGCCAGGATTCCGTGGGCGGCCCTCCCCACGACTTCCCTGTGCGCCGGATCCTCGATCAGCCTCCTGGCCTCCTCGACAAGCCCTTCCCTGTCCCCCACCCGGATGCCTCCCCCCACTTCGAGAAGCGCGTCCGCTATGTCGGTAATCTTTTGCGTATAAGGGCCGAAGAGTACCGGTTTCTTGTACAGAATCGGTTCCAGCGGATTGTGTCCACCGATCGGCACGAACGTACCCCCAAGGAAGACGATGTCCGCCATCGCATAGACGCCGGCAAGCTCGCCTATCGTATCCAGAAGCAGGACGTCGACCCTTTCGACGCCCGCTTTCCCTCTCCTTTGTGTCCTTCGCTCGGCCGAGACTCCCTCCTTTTCGCATATCCGTTCCAATTCGGCACACCGCTCCGGGTGGCGCGGCGCCAGGAGCATCTTCAGATGGGGCACCTCCTTCTTCAGTTCTGCATAGACGTCGAGCAGTATCCGTTCCTCCCCGTCGTGGGTGCTTCCCGCCACGAAGACGAAACAATCCTCTCCAAACCCCATCTCCTCGCGAAGGGACTTTCTCTTCTCTTCCCCGTCATCCGGAACAGGAACGTCGAACTTCATGTTCCCTGTCAGATACACCCGCCTGGGATCGGCTCCAATCCGGATGATCCGGTGGCAATCGGTCCTGCTCTGCATCGCAAAGACGTGCACGCTCAGGAGCACTTTCCGCAAGAAGAAGCGAAACCAACCGTAGCGCCTGCAGGATCCTGCGGACATGCGGCCGTTGACGATGGCCGTTGGAATCCCCTTCCTTCCGAGCATCAAGAGGAAATAGGGCCAGATCTCGGTTTCTGTGTGCAGGAAGGAGCGGGGTTGCACGTTCCGGAGGGCCAACCAGACCGGAACTGGATAATCAAACGGGAAGCATACGACCCGTTCCCCGTCCCTGAACTCTTTCTCCGCCGTTTCACGGCCTGCGGGCGTGATCGAAGAGATGACGACCGGAAGCCCCGGGCACAGCTTCTTCAGCTTGCGAACAAAGGGTGCCGTCGCGAGGACCTCGCCCACGGAGACTGTGTGGATCCAGAAGGGCCTTTCCTCCCCGGTCGGTTGCCAACCCCTGAGCCCCATTCGCTCGAGGAAGGCCGTCCGACGGTTCTTCACGCTGACGATCTTCCACAGGAGCCAGGGAAGGATCAACACGGAGACGAGGAAAATCCCCACGGTGTATCCCCAGAACACCCAACCCGACGCGTGTTCTTCCCTCACATCTGCCTCCATCACGTTCCGCTCCCGGCCCCTTGTTTGATTCCGTCGGTCCGCACCGGGCTTGACTCTTTCTCGTCCTCGATCATACACCAAGCGGTTTCTTCACGCACGACGGACACGACTCTTGAGACCCGGCACTAGCCCCAAGACCCTCAGGGACGATTGTCCTTGAGGGTCCTGTACCGGCACAACGCTTCCATGGCCTTCACGGCTCGTTCCGGGCTCGGGAACATCGGGATACCACCCCTGCGCATGTCTCTCACCATCGAGTCCGTATTATCGAGGAAAGTCGATCCCATCACGGGCTTTCCGAAGCCCAGCAGGAACTCGATGAGCGCTTCGGTTCTGGCCGCGCCCATCCGTCTGATCTCCTCAGGTTCTCCGCCGAGGTATCCTCCGCCAACCGCCTCGTCCAGCTTGACAAGCCAGTCGGCACCGAAGAATCCGTAGAGGAACAACCCATCGATTTCGTCGTCTTCGAGCAGGGCCTTTGGGATGTGATGCAAGAACGCATCGGGATCTTTCGTGTAGGTAACATCGACTGGATTCGCACTGGTCCCCGTATGGGGCAAGTGCTCGTTGACGGCCGCCTGCGTCTCCCGTGAGAAGCTGGGCAGCTTGAGCCCGCAGCGGGTCACGCAGTCGGCCATAGAGGCCCCCGGCCCCCCGGAACTCGTCAAGATAGCCATCCGGTTTCCCGCCGGCAGGGGCTGGGTGGCAAAGGCCCAGGAGAAGTCCAGCAACTGCTCGATCGACCAGGCGCGGATGACACCGGCCTGTCGAAAGGCCGCATCATAGATGGCGTCTTCTCCTGCCAGGGCCGCTGTGTGCGATGCAACGGCTCGTCCCCCGCCCTCGGACCCACCCACGTAAAGGGCAACAATCGGCTTCTTCTTCGAAACCCTTCGGGCGGTCTTGAGGAACTCTCTCGGGCGCCTTATCCCCTCGATGTACATGGTGATGACTTCTATCTCGGGACGCTCCTCAAAGTACTCGAGGGTGTCCACGAGATCGATGGACGCGGAATTGCCCAGGCTGATCCCTTCCCCGAAGTTGAACTCGAGCCGCTCGAGGTAGGGGTACATGTGGCTCAGGTACGTACCGCTCTGGGAGATCATGCCGATCTTGCCCGCTGCCATTCGGTTCGGCAAGGGCGTCGTATTGAGCCGGATGAACGCATTGTAGATCCCGATGCAGTTCGGGCCCACGTACCGGATGCCGTGTTTCTCGGCGACCCGATCGATCTTCTGCTGCAACTCGCAGCCCGCCTCACTGCTGACCTCGTCGTATCCGGCCGTCACGATGATGGCCCGATCGATCCCCAGGGTCCCCGCTTCTTCGAGAATGTCCGGAACGAGCCTCGTCGGTATGACCAGCACCAGAAGGTCCGGAACCTCGGGAAGATCCCGGAGCCTCTTGTATGCCTTCAGCCCCAGCACGGTCTCCTCTTTCGGGTGAACCGGATAGATCGGCCCTTCGAATTTCCCTCCGATCAGGTTGACGAGGAGAAAGCTCCCCATGCGCATGATGTTGTTCGACGCGCCCATGAACGCCACGGACCGAGGAAACATCAACTTCTTCAACGGATGTTCGCCCATGTCTGCCCCCTTCGCTGCCTCTGTTCACGATGTCACATGGAGGGACGCCAGTTCCCACGAAAGTCCTTGCCCAGCAGGATATAGAAGCTCATCCTGTTGAAGGGCACGCCCCGAAAGTAGGAGCGATGCCTCCCGAGAACCGTCACCTCCTCGAAGTGGTTCTTCGCCCTCTCAAGGGTCGCCGGACTCAAGTCCAAGGACAGGATGATCGCATTCTTTCCTTTCAGTTGCTCCACCCCCGGAAGAAAGGTATAGCGACCGGGACGCGTGAAGTCGAGTCCCACATATCGATTGCCGGTGTAAAACACCGCTTCGGCTACGGTGGGCGGACCTTCGCTCGCCAGGAAGTAGCCCGCCTCCCAGGGGTGTGCTTCGATGTGCTCTTCGATCGCCTCCCCCAGCTCTCGCCATCCATGGAATTGCCAGGTCGGGTCCATCTTCAGGGGCAGAGGAAAGACCGGCCTCACCAGGTGCACGTGGATCACCAGGTTCAGGATCAGGGCCAGCCCGATGGCGAGCTGCACGAACCTCCTGTGGCCTCGACGCACCTGGAAATGCCTGCGATAGACGATCCACATCAGGGGGAGGCCGGCGATGTAGGCCGGCGCCGGCCAGTTCGGTTCAGCCACTTCACCCCTCAGGGTAGAGACGCCGAAGAAGACCAGGATAGGCCAGGACAACATGGCCAGGTAGAAGTATTCCGGCACCTTTGCTCTTCTCGCGAGAGCACGCCCCCACAAGGAATAGAATGCGAAGGCAAAGAAGAGCAAAGGGGTTACGACACCGATTTGGCCGCCCACGTATTCCAGTAGCTTCGAGACAGCGGACTTCCCGGCCGGGGAGAACCCCTGCGCAAGCTGGAAGGAAAACGAGGCCCAGCGATGCCGCATGTTCCAGACGATGACGGGAGAGAAGATGAGCGCCCCCAACAGGGTTGCCAGGTACGGCTCCTTCCGGCCGAGCCAGTGCCGGTGAGCAGAAGAAAACAGTAGGAACGCGAGCATGCACGGGACCATCAGGACCATGGTGTATTTACTCAAGAGCCCCAGTCCGAGGGCGATACCCGCCACATACCACCCGCCCTTGCCTCCGCCAGTAACCACACACGTACACCCGTAGAGAGCGATCGCCCAGAACAACAGCAACGGGGTGTCCGGGGTCTGGATAATGCATCCGCCAGAGAAGAGCAGCGTGAGATTGAAGACGAACAGGAGCTCCCAGGGCAGGTCCGCATCCTCGTCACTCAGTCTCCTGACCGTGGCGTACAAGAAGATGTTACTGGCGAGCGTGCACAACAGGCCGCCGATACGCACGGAGAATTCGTTGTCCCCACCGATCCAGGTGAACAGTGCCATGATGTACGCCACCATCGGCGGGTGCTCTACGTAACTCAGGCTCAGGTTCTTGGCCCAGTACCAGTAGAACGCTTCGTCCGGGGCGAGTTGGAGGTGGCCTATCAGGAAGAAACGAAGAGCGTAAAGGAGGAACAGAAAACAGAAGATTCCCACAGATCTAAGATTCCCGTTCTCTGCATCGGCCATCGGTCTCATCGGGGGGGAATCGGACGGGAGGCTTGGTTCTGACAAAACACCTTATCGAAGCCCTCCCCTGTGCAGGGGAGAGCCCCGAGGCGGTGATACGATTCTTAGCTGATCAAATTCTTCCAGGAGGGCTACTAGTCCGCTAGGACGAGAACCTTCCCCGTGGTCTTGCGAATCTCGCCGCCTGTCTTCGCCTCTACCGTGTAGGTGAACGTGCCCGGCTGGGTGAAGTGCAGGCTGGACGTACCCCCAAAGGTGATCCAGCTCGTAACGTAGCAGCCGTCAGTCTTCATGCTGAAGCCGGACTCGGCATCCGACGAATCGTCGCAGCTCTTGCCGTCCTCGAAGATGACCTGAACGCACTCGCTGTTTCGCGACCAGTTCAGCCAGGTTACAACACCGCCCTCTGAAATCGTCAGGGTGGGCGGCTCGATGTTGATCGGTTTCTTCAGCTCACTGGCCCCGGTGGAAATCCCTCCGAGAATCCTTACCATCTGCTGCTCCTGCGCATCGGCCGGTGCACGATCGATCAGCACAAGGGCTGCGGACAGCACAAACAACAATGCGGTGACGATGACGACTCTCTTCTTCATGATCTCTCCCCCTTCGTTTGAATGGCTCACTTAAAACATCGTGTCTTACAAGAACAAAGAATCTATATCATAAACCTGTGCGAGTCAAGATATTCCTTTAGAATCCTAATGTTGAAACTTTCTTGACTCAGTCATTCCGGCCTGTCTATAGTAATCGAACCGGCGCTCTAGTAATGTGCCTTTCACAATTGGATTCCGAATACGAAGAGGAGGATTCATGAGATACAAGAAGTTGGCGATTCTAACGGCGTTTCTGGCCCTGCTCTTCATCGGGGCCGGAGAGACTCCGCCAGAGGAGAAGGCCCCGAAGATGACCAAAGAGGAGCTGAAACCCATGCTCGGCAGCAAGGATCTCGTCGTCATCGATGTCCGGCTCGACGAGCAGTGGCGGTTCAGCAACCGAAAGATCCCGGGGGCGGTGCACGAGAACCCGGCCATCCCGTCCGAGTGGATGGACAAGTACCCCAAAGACAAGACGCTCGTCTTCTACTGAGCCTGACCGACTGAATCGACCAGTGCCAGGCTGGCACGGAAGTTTATAGCTAAGGGTTACCCCAAGGTGTTCGCCCTCAAGGGTGGCTGGAGAGCGTGGGAAAGGGCCGAGTTTCCCTACGATGAGAAGGAGAGCGAACTGCCTCAAATCGTGCAGGGCTGCGTCGACTGTCATACGAAGGTCACGCCCTTCGTCGTTTCCGAGTGGCAGAGGAGCAAGCACAGCACCAACATGGTCAGTTGTCTCATGTGCCACGGCGTTGAGCACATGTCGGAAAAGGACGTGGACAAGGCGGCCACCGTCAAGCCGGAGCTGTGCATCATGTGTCACGAGGCCCAGGGCAAACAATTCGCCGCGGGAAAACACTCGATGGCCTGGAAGGCGGTTCAGGCCTTGCCCGCGGCGCACTGGCAGCCCATGGCCTTCATCGAAGGGATCAAGGGATGCGATAGCTGTCACAAGATCGGGTTCAAGACAGAGAAGGAGATTCGGGGACTTCGGAAACAGGGGGCCGGCTTCGGAATCGCTTCCTGTGATGTTTGCCATACACGCCACTCTTTCTCCGTGGAAGAAGCCCGGCAACCGGAGACCTGCCGGATCTGCCATCGTGGCTTTGACCAGCCCCTGTGGGAGATATATTCCTCCTCGAAGCACGGGATCCGGAATGCCTTGAAGCGGGATGGCACGCTCCCGCAGGACACGCCGACGCCGACCTGTCAGGAGTGCCACATGAAGGGGGGGGACCACGGCGTCAGGACCGCCTGGGGATGGCTGGCCATTAGGCTTCCCATGCCCGAGGACAAGGAGTGGGCAGCGGCCCAGACAACGATCATGCAGGCCCTTGGCATGCTCGACCCAAAAGGCGAGCCCACCGAGAGATATGGGCTCATCAAGGATTTGGATCTTGCACGGCTCACACAGGAGGATTGGCAGAAAGAGCGAGACAAGATGACAAAGACATGTCTCGAATGTCATCCGGCCGTCTTCGTGAATTTGTTTATCGCTAACGGGGACCGGATGATCATGGAAGCGGACCTCCTCCTGGCTGAGGCGATCCGTCTCGTAGCCGACCTTTACGAAGACAAGATTATAGACAGGCCCTGGAACTATCCGTACCCGTTCCCAGACCTTCTCGCCGAACACGACGCCCGAACACAGATCGAGGAGAGGTTGTACCTGATGTTCCTGAAGCATCGAATGAGCGCCTTCCAGGGGGCGTTCCACGCCAACCCGGACTACGCATTCTGGTACGGCTTGAGCGCGATGAAACAGGAACTGGCCGAGATGCGGGCCATGGACGACCAACTCCGCGGGAAGAAGAAAAAGCGCAGGTAGCGGTTCGAACTGTGTTTGACCTTTTACCTTTTTCGCCTAGACAATGGCTTTGCGCATATCCTCTACCGACACCGGCTTGCCGTGGGATTGGTAGATGGTCTTCACCCCTCGATCCAGCAGGGACTTCCAGCTCTCTTTCAACCCGGGCAGGTCCACTGCAAAAGCGGGCAGCCCGGGGCCCAGGCGCATGGGAAGCCCGTTCATGGCCATGTCGCCCACAAAGGCCTCCCCCGTGTCCAGCAGCAGGGTGACCGAGCCTGCGGAATGGCCCGGCGTGGGGAACACCTTGCCCGAAATCCCGTATTCTTCCAATGAGATCTCCTCGTCCGTGAGGACGATGTCCACGGTGGAACTGGGAAAGCTGATCATCGATTTCAGCATGTTGAGAATGCTCATCAGGAAACGCCCCCACCCGGTCACCCCCGGCGGGAACTGAACCTGCCCCTTCTCCAGGTTCTCCTTGTCCGCCTCGTGCATGGCGAGCTTCGCGCCGGTCATCGCCTTGATCTCGTCGGCCGACCCGATATGGTCGAAATGCCCGTGGGTGATCAGGATGAGCTTGATGTCCTCCGGCTTGATCGAGGCTTGGTCCAGTTCCTTCTTGAATTTCGCGGCTTGCTTCGGGCCTCCTGCATCGATCAGGATCGTTCCCTTGTCCTGGAGGACGAAGCAGTTCGTGTTGCCGAGGTCCATCGACACGATTCGTGTAGCCATAACGATCACTCCTTTATCTGGTTTTCTCTCTTCTGATTCCTTAAACCTTCTATACCTTTACCTCTGCACAAGAATCAATCTGCCCAGAGAGCGCGTGAACCACCGCTCGCCTCCTCTCTTGTCCACAGGATCTCGATGCTCTTGACCTTGAATCCCCTGCCCTGAAGGAGATGGGTCCCCTTCTCCCCACAGTCCGGGCAGTTGAAGTCCATCTGCCTCTTGTCCACAGGGAAGGGCTTCTTGCAGGGCTCGCAGAGGACCATGATCGGCACGTTCTCGATCACAAGCTCCGCCTCCCTTGCGATCGTATCTTTCGTCAGGAACG
>JAQYVQ010000595.1 GCA_030145435.1 Syntrophobacteria bacterium
ATGCCCGTCACCTTTGCGCATTCCTCGGTCAAGGAGGCGAGATCATACCTGCCGATCAGGTCCGGGCTCCACTTCCTGGCGCCTGCCATCAGCTGCTGCAGGCCCACGCGAATCTTTTCCGTGGCGCTGTAGATGCCGATCGCACCGAGGGGCATCGTGTCGGCTTCGGCGCCGTACTTGGCCTTTATCTCTTCGTAGCAGACGAAGATTTCCTCTTTGGTGGCGCCGTGCTTGGACACGGACTTGGGCAACCCTCCGTCCTCGCCCTTGAGCCAGCGCTCGATGTTCTTGCCGACCATCCCGGGAATCATCAACCCCCTGCCCATGCAAACGGCCTTCACGTAGGGGGCCCCAAGGGCGATGCTCTTGAAGACGTGGTCCTCGGAGGAAAAGCCTCCTGCAAAGGCAAGGTCCGGCACCCATTCCCCTCTCTTGGCCAGCCTGTCGCTCAACTCAACGGACATGGAGTGCAGGTAGATGGAAGGGATCCCCCACTCGCACATCATCCGCCAGGGGCTCATGCCCGTTCCGCCGGGGGCTCCGTCGATCGTCAAGAGGTCGATCTTCGCTGCGGAACTCCATTTGATCGCCATGGCCAGCTCTCGCATCGGGTAGGCTCCGGTCTTCAGGGTCACACGCTTGGCGCCCAAGCTTCGGAGCCTCTCCACCTCTTTCATGAACCCCTCCTGATCCACAAAGCCGAGACGGGAATGCCTCTCGAATTGCTTGATGGCCCCGTCCTTGAAGGCGGCCTGCGTGGCAGGGTCTTCCGGGTCGGGCGTAACGATGTAGCCCCTCTTCTTCAGTTCGAGAGCCCTTTCCAGGGTATCCACCTTGATTTCGCCGCCGATGCACTTGGCGCCCTGCCCCCACTTCAACTCCACGCACTCAACGCCCAGCTTTTCGATCACATACTCGGCAACGCCGAATTTCGTGTCCTCCACGTTCATCTGCACCAGGATGTCGCCGTAGCCCTCGTGGTAGCGCCTGTACTGCTCGACGCGGGAGCGCATGTTCGGGGCCTCGACGATCTTCCCGTTGCTGTCCAGTTGGAGTTCCGGGTCGATCCCGCAGACATTCTCCCCGCAGACCAGGCTGATCCCGGAAATGGCGGCTCCGAGCGCGAAGTGCTCCCAGTTCTTCCGGGCGATATCGGTGCTTCCCAATGCACCGGTAAAGATCGGGACCTTCATCTTCACCTTGTTCTCGACGCCGTATTCGGTCTCTGTACTGACCGTCGGGAAGGTGGCATGATCCGGATCCGCCTGCGTTCCCTCTGCTCCAAGGGCATACCCCATAATGTTGAGGTGAGAGTAGTCGATCGGGTAGTCCTTGTCCGCCCCTGAGGTGGTTTCCCCATAGGGGCCGGGGTACAGCAGTTCCCTGCCACGAAAAGTGGCATTGAACAGGTCGCAGTTTCCACGGCACCCGTCGATGCAGCGCGTACAAATGCCCGACTGCGGCGCCACGTGGCGCGAACGGTTGGCGGTCATGAGGGCTTCATTTGCGTTGGGTCTGTGCAGGTTCATCGTATTCCTCACATTTGGGTGTGGGTTCCTCGGTTCCACCTGTCCATTAAGCAAAACAAGCGGGACACGAAGATCAACTTAGGATTCCTAAATACTTGAAATAAAAAGATTTTCCTATAGAAAGGGCACAAAAAAAAGGTGCCCGCCCCGACTCGGCAGACACCTTTGTCTTCTCGAATACGGCAAATCTTTTGCAGGGGACCCTTCCCCTGCCACGAGGAGCACGCCTTTGTGCCCCTCTGTTCACTCACATCCTACTATTATCAGAAGTACCTAGAAGCACCTGATTTGTCAACCTTCGTTCTCTTCTCCAATTCAGGAATGCCCGCACTTATAGCCGCCAGATCCCTTGTCTCCCAGGCCCTATTCTTCCAGGCCGG
>JAQYVQ010000003.1 GCA_030145435.1 Syntrophobacteria bacterium
CCTCGGTCAACACTTCCGGCTTCACCTCGCCAAGCTTGTTGTCGAGTTGCACCGCAGTGAGCCCATTTCGGGTGCCGGCCAGCTTGAAGTCCATGTCCCCCAGGTGGTCTTCCTTGCCGAGGATGTCGGAGAGGACGACGATCTTATCCCCTTCCTGGATGAGGCCCATTGCGATCCCGGCCACAGGCGCCTTGATGGGCGCACCGGCATCCATCATGGCCAGCGTCCCCCCGCAGACCGTGGCCATCGAAGAGGAGCCGTTTGACTCGCTGATGTCGGAAACGATCCGGATCGTGTACGGAAACACGTCGGGGTCGGGAACGATACAGTCCAGGGCACGACGGGCCAGGTTGCCGTGGCCGATCTCTCTGCGCCCGGGCCCCATGATTCGCTTGACTTCGCCCACGCTGTAGGACGGGAAGTTGTAGTGAAGCATGAAGCTTTCTCTTGTCTCGCCGTCGAGGGCCTCAACGATCTGCTCGTCGCGACCCGTGCCCAGGGTGCAACTCACCATGGCCTGGGTCTCTCCCCTCGTGAACAGCGCCGAACCATGTGTACGGGGAAGCCATCCCACCGCACCCGAGATGGGCCGGATATCCTTGGAGCCACGCCCGTCGACCCGCAGGTTCTCCCGCACAAGCAACCCTCTGATCTGCTTGGTTTCGAAGTCTTCAAAGATACTACGGACCTTCTTGCCCTTCTCTGCCGCATCCTCCCCTTCACCCGAGAACCGCTCGACGATCTTGTTCCTCAAGCCCTTGATCGCCTTCTGCAACTCAAGCTTCTCCATGGCCGCTCGCAGAATGCCCTCCAGCTCGGGCCTGGCCGCCTCACAGATCTCCTCCACCCACTTCGGGTCCTCTGGAGGAGTCTCCTCGAGCACGATCTTCGGCTTGCCGACCTGCTCGCGCATACGTTCCATGCCCGCCAGAAGAGGCTGGGCCGCCTCCTGGGCAATCTGCAGCGCTTCCACGACGGTGGCCTCCGGCACCTCTTTGCAGGTCCCCTCCACCATCGCCAGGCCATCCTTCGTGACTGCGACGATGAGGTCCAGAGTCGCCCTCTCCTTCTCATCGAAACTGGGGTTCACCACGAACCGTCCGTCCACCTGCACCACACGAATCCCGGCCACCGGGCCGTTCCAGGGCATGTCCGAAATGTGCGTGGCCAGGGAAGCCCCGGTAATCGCGAGCACCCCGGGGTCAGCGTCCGGGTCGAAACTCAGCACGGTGGTCATGACCTGGGTCTCGTCCTTGAATGCCTTCGGAAACAACGGCCTCAAGCAGCGGTCCACGAGCCGGGCGGTCAGGGTCTCCCTGTCCGCCGGCCGCATCTCCCGCTTGAAGAATCCGCCAGGAAGACGGCCAGCGGCAGCGGTTCTCTCCCGGTACTCGACTGTCATCGGGAGGAAATCGAGTCCCGTGCGCTGCGGCTTCTCGTGCACTGCGGTGACCAGGATCACCGTGTCTCCCTCGCGGCATAGAATCGCTCCGTGCGCCTGCCTTGCGACTCTGCCCGTTTCGAGATGAATCTCTTTGCCATTGATCGCAATCGTCTCTCGCAACATAGAATTCCTTTCTTGAGCAGGGAACAGCGGAACAGCGAGCTTCACCTTACCTGACGGGTCCTGCCAGCCCTATTCCAGGTATCCTTCCCGGCGCAGCTCCTTGATGGTTTCCGGGATCCCCGAACGCGGGTCCGGGAAAACGAACCGGAAATCCAATGATTTGATTTTACTGTTAGATGGAACAAAATCAACGGTGGGAAAGGACACCCTGTCCTTTCCCAGCCGGCCCCCCCTGTTTCGTGCCCGCGCCCAGCCCATGGGCCCGCAAGCGGCCAGCCAGGCACCCGCCTTCACAAGGGCCCTCGGGACCAGAACCGGCAAGGTTCTTTTGCCGAGCGCCTCCGCAAGGAGCGAGAGGAAGGCACAGGACGAATACTGTCCGTCGTCGGTGATGTTGTATTCCTCGCCCGCTGTCTCCTCCTTTTCCGCCACAAACGAGGCCGCCCTCACGACGTCCTTCACGTGTACACTCATCACCCTCTGCGTATGGTTCATCGGGATCGGCACCACGGGCAATCGGTTCATGCGGCGAAGCACCTCAGCAAGGCCTCCGCAGCCCCTTGCCCCGTAGGGTGTACTGGGTCGCAGAACAGTCGCCGGCAGACCGGCGTCATGGTACCTCCATACGACCGCATCCTGCATGGCCGTCGAGCGGCCCAGGGAATCCTTGGGGCCGACCGGATGGGTTTCGTCGACGGGCACGCGGTCTTTGTTGAACTTCCCGTAAACGCTGTAACTCGACCAGCTCACGACCCGCTCGACGCTTGCCCTGTGAGCCGCTTCCAGGAGATGCTCCGTTCCCTGGGCATTCACCCGGTAGAACCGCTCCCACGGCGCCGAGGAATCGGCGACGTGCGCCGTGTGAAAGACAACGTCCATCCCCTGCACGACCGGAGGCACCGTATCCCGCTGGGTGAGATCTGCCGGTACCCAGTCGGCACCTCCCGGGAGCCGACTCCTGTCCGCCTGCGGCAGATCCGTGGCCCTGACTTCCCACCCCTCCCCCAGCAAATGGTCTACGAGGTGGCCGCCGACAAAACCGCAGGCGCCCGTCACCAAGGCTCGTCGCTTCATGAGATCGACAACCCTTCTCGGAGGAAGGCAAGGGTGCGCTCGGATTTCAGAGGAAGGCTTCCTTCAGGATCGCTCACTCTTCCGCTCTACTTGGGCGGGGGCATCTTCCCCGGTTTCGCGCCAAACTTCGGGAGGGCAGGCGCTTCGGTACGCTTGTAGTCCTTGGGAGGCTGAAAAATGGCTTCGTCCAGTGACTTCTCTTTAACCCCGAGAATCTCCCTGTCGAAGGATACCTTGCCGGCACTCGGCTTGACTCGCGTCACCTTGATCGGGAACCCATGGTCCCGAATATGCTCCCATTCCCGCAGACGATTGGCTCCCAGCGGCCCCATCCCCTCCAGCCATTGGCTCAACTCTTTCTGGTATGCGTCAAAGGCCTTGGTCGACACGGAGGGGGCCAACCAGTATTGGGTCGTCAGATCCCCGTCCTCGTACACCTCGTATTCCTTGCAGGCAAAGCCGTTGATGGTCTCCTTCTTTCCGGTGGCCTTCACAGTGATCTTGGCCGGCTTTTCTTCCCCGAACATCCCCTCCGGCATAGAGTCGAGTTTCTTCTGCATGGCTGCCTTGGCCTCGGGAGACATCGTTTTCATCTTCTCTACCATTTGGGCCCGGAGGCCGCTCATCCACGCCATCGCCTGCTTCTGGGCCTCCTTCAGGTCCTTCAGGCTCATCTCCGTATAGGTCTTGTCGGTGGGATTGATCGTTACAAGCATGCCCTTTTGGAAGTCCAACACCCAGATGCGACCCTCGCTCTCGGTTCGAATCCTCTTGCCCTGTAGATAGGTGGTCGACTCGCGGGATTGTTGGGCGGCCGCCATCTGCCCCTGCATGGGCGGCGCCCCGACGATGTGTGTCCGTTCGCTCAGGACCATATCGGCAGACCCAACAGAAGGGTGAAGGGCGATCAGGATGACAAGGACAGGGACGATCCAGGGGAAGGCACTGACCCCGGCTCCGGACAAGAAAGGAGTGCGCCCCGGCTTCATTTTCTTCCTCCCCTTCGTTTCCCCGGGTGTTTCTCCGACAACACTTCTCCCTTCTTGTGCATCCAAGGCTTTGTAAGGGATAAACGCAATATATTAGTTGACTTCCAGGCGGAAAGCAATCTCCTGGACAACGGTGAGAAAGCAGGGACATTCACCGAACCCGAAACAAACATAAAAGGAGCGTATCATGGCAAGGGCATCCACTTCCCAACTCCACGTCTGTAGGACCTGTGGAAAGAGCACAACCCAGAAAGGGCACCTCTGCCGCCCGGCAAAGGCTAAAGACTTGTCGTTGGCCGCCTGTGAGTTCTGCGGAAAGACCGCATCGGATCCCAGGCACGTCTGCTTCCCCAAGCGGCTGGAACTGAAATACTTCTGTGACAGCTGCGGCCGCCTGGCCACAACGCGGTCGCTGCTCTGCAAGCCGAAGGCGATTCCCAAGGCAACGGCTGCGCCGAAGAAGAAGGCCGCCGCCGGGGCAAGGACCAAGAAGGCTGCGCCGAAGAAGACCGCCGCCAAGGCCAAAACCAGGAAGACCGCAAAGAAGAAGGTGACGAAGAAGGGGAGGTAAAGGCAGGGGTCAGGGCTGACGCCAGGCCCGACGGAGTTTTCCCCAATTCCTCGCATCCAGAAAGGCGGTGCGGGAGAGATCTCCGATAATCAGGCGCGCCAGAGCCCTGGCCATCCTGGGGTTCCCTCGGGCCTTCTCCACGATGGCGTCCAGGATCCGGTCGGTCGAACCGAAAGGCGGGCGGATCAGGATCGCCTGTACGAGGCTCGCCAGGCCCAGATTCCAGACGATCTCCTTGTGGCAAGACGACGCGTAAGCAACAGAGGCCCACCTGGCCGGGATTCCATGTCTCAATGCATTCGCCACGCAATCGGCAGCCATCCAACCGCTTTGCATGGCCGTGCCGATGCCTTCCCCGCTCAGGGGGTCGGCGAAGCCGGCCGCATCGCCCGTGAGCAACAGACGGCCGCGGGCAACCGGAAGACGGGCCTTCCGAAAGGGAATCATGGCGCCCCGGAGAGGTGAGACTCGTTTGCCCTTCTCGAGGTAGCGGCGCACCGAGGGATTGGTGTCCAGGAACCCTTCAAAGAGGCGGCGCAGGGGGATTCCCTTCTTCCGGAGGAAGTCCTGGCGCATGCCGTATCCGATGTTGGCACTCTCCGGACCCGTGGGAAAGACCCAACCGTAGCCCGGGACCAGACCCGGGTCAAAGTGAATCTCCAGGTAGGGCCCAATCCCCTGGAGACCCGTGAAATAGGCACGCATCGCGACCACGGCGAACCGCCCGCCCCCGACCCGGGCAGGGTACGGCCCGGCAACCTTTCCCGCCTGGGCGCCCCAGGCGCCTATAGCGAAGCGGGCCGTCACCGATAACGGGCGTCCGTCCATCGAGCCGGAGATCTGCAGGCCGCCCTTTCGCTTCTCAACCTGGCGGACCTCCACCCCGTCCCACAGGCGAGCGCCCTTCTTCACGGCCTGTTCGAGCAGCCACCCGTCGAACCGCTCACGGGGGATCACGTATCCCGCCTTTGCCTCCGGATCCCCCTCCCCGACGGCCACTTCGAGAACCCCGTGGTTCGGTGAACCGATCCGGACGCCCTCGAGACCGTATTTTCCCGGGAATCCCTCGGAGGGATAGAGCCCCAGCTTCTCCAGGACCCGGACCGCCCTGGGGCCGACCCCATCCCCACATACCTTGTCCCGTGGAAAGCGAGCCCGGTCGACCAGAAGTGCGTCAATCCCTCTTTCCGCGAGCCGGCAAGCAGCCGTAGCCCCCGCGGGACCGGCCCCTACCACGCACACGTCAAAGCTCTTTCGCTCCATTTCAACACCGCCCGGAGGCAGGATATCTGCTCTCCCCCGAGCAATGCAAACCAGGCGGGCTGTTTCGTGAATGTGGTCTCTGCGAATGACTGCGGCTCTAACGATATCGGGGCGCATGGGTGACAGAACCTGCTTCGACCGGTAGACTTTTCTTGAGGGACGGGCATCAGAAGGAGAACAGGCGTGGCAGCCCACTGCGGCAAAGCCGCGGGCGAAAGGCATAATAAGCTAATGGCTAACGGCTAAAGGCTAATAGCCAAGACTGCAGGAGAAACAAGAATGCGTGCGCCCGAGGGACTGGTCATTCGGCCACCGAGCGAGGCCGGGAGCCTCTTGTTGAGAGTGGTACGCGGATGCCATTGGAACCGGTGCCAATTCTGCGGCATCTACGAGGCCTATGGGCAGCCCTTTGAAACCAGGCCCGTGAAGGACGTCCTGGAGGACATAGACCTCCTGAAACAGTACTGGGGAGACCACCCACGCACCGCCTTTCTCGGCGATGCGGATCCCCTGGAGAGGCCTGCCGAGGACCTCGTGCCGATCGTCGAGCGGCTGAGGGAACGATTCCCGACCCTGGAGCGGGTGACGGCCTACGCGCGGGCAAGCAGTCTCTACACAAAGTCACTCGAGGACCTCGAGAGGCTCAGAAAGAGCGGGTTGGACCGGGTCCACGTGGGCCTGGAGACCGGAAGCGACGCCCTGCTCCGCCTCCACAAGAAGGGAATCAGCCAGAAGGTGCTGATCGAATCCGGGAAGAAGGTACGCGAGGCAGGGATCGAACTCAGCTACTATGTTCTTCTCGGCCTGGGAGGCACGGACCGGTGGGAAGAGCACATGACCGAAACCGCCAAGGTCATCAACGAGACCTGCCCGGAGTTCGTCCGGATCCGCAGGCTGTGGATTCACCCGCACACAAAACTCGGCGGCAAGATCAAGGAGGGCACCTTCAGCGAACAATCGCCGGAAGGGACAGTGATGGAGCTGCGGCTCCTTGTGGACGGGATTACGGTGGACGGCCCTCACCTGACCTGTGACCACGCGAACAACTACGTGTCCCTCCACGGGGCCCTGCTCAAGGACAAACAGGACATGCTCGACCAGATCGACGAGTTCCTGGGCCTGCCGGAAGAGACGAGAGACCGCCATTACCGGGCCGTCGGCTCGGTCATCTAGATCCCACCCCCTTGTGTCCTTGACTTGACGTAAGTCAAGGAAAAATCGACCGGAAAACCGTACTCTGTGAATAGAAGCAAGAGTGCGTCCCGGGGCCTGTGAAGCCTCCGTCCACGGGTCGGCATCAGAGATCTAGGTGGTTACGTTTCGAACAACCCGTCTGGAGAAGACGATGAAACTGGAAACCCTCTGTTTGCACGCAGGCCAGGAAGCAGAACCAACGACCAGGAGCAGGGCGGTCCCGGTCTATCGCACGAGCTCGTACTTGTTCGACAATACGCAGCATGCGGCTGATCTCTTTGCCCTGAAGGAAATGGGGAACATCTACACGCGTCTGATGAATCCCACGCAGGATGTACTCGAAAAACGGGTAGCAGCCATGGAAGGGGGCGCCGCCGCGCTGGCACTCGCGTCCGGGACGAGTGCCATCTTCTACAGCATCATCAACATCTGTCAGGCCGGGGATGAGATCGTGTCCGCCACTAACCTTTACGGCGGCACCTACACGATGTTCAACAACATTCTGCCCCAGTTGGGCATCCAGGCGCGCTTCGTGGATTCTCGCGATCCCGAGAACTTCGCGAAGGCCGTCACCCCCAGGACGAAGCTCCTGTTCTGCGAGACGATCGGGAATCCGGCGCTCGATGTGGCGGATCTGGAGGCGATCTCGCACATCGCCCATGCAGACGGGGTGCCCCTGGTCGTGGACAGCACGTTTACCACCCCATATCTCCTCAAGCCCCTGGATCACGGCGCGGACATCGTGGTGCACTCCTTGACGAAATGGCTCGGAGGGCACGGTACGGGCATCGGCGGCATCGTGGTGGATTCCGGGAGATTCGACTGGACCACAGGGAAGTTCCCCCTCCTTTCAGAGCCTGATGAGAGCTACCACGGAATTCGCTACGCCTTCGATCTCGGCGACCTCTGCCCCGTGGCCTACATCCTCCGGATGCGCCTCGTTCCGCTGCGCAATCTGGGGGCCTGTATTTCGCCGGACAATGCCTGGATCTTCCTGCAGGGCATCGAAACGCTCCCCCTGCGTATGGAGCGCCACTCCGAGAACGCTCTCGCCGTGGCGCGGCATCTAAAAGAACACCCCCTCGTGGAGTGGGTCAGGTATCCCGGCCTGGAGCATGACCCTGCCCACGAGGTGGCAAGCAGGTACATGAACAAGGGGTTCGGGGCCATGGTCGTCTTCGGGATCAAGGGCGGCAGGGAGGCCGGAGCAAGGTTCATCGACAACCTGGAGCTCTTCTCCCATCTGGCGAACGTGGGAGACGCAAAGAGCCTGGCCATTCATCCGGCTACGACCACACATTCTCAACTGGACGAGGCGCAGCAGCTGGAAGGGGGCATCACGCCCGAGCTCGTTCGGCTTTCGATCGGACTCGAACACATCGACGATATCCTCGAGGACGTGGATCAAGCCCTGGAGAGATCGGCTCGAGGCTAAAGGCAACCCC
>JAQYVQ010000058.1 GCA_030145435.1 Syntrophobacteria bacterium
GCTGGGGCTGAGCGAACTCGCTTGGGAAACCAAATTCTTCGGGAGGCGGTTCGGCAGGCTGGAAATAGAAGGGGAAGGAATTCATGATGTAGAAGCCACTGCAATCGACCAGGCTTTGAAGCACACGCTGTCCTTTGGTGATGTGAACGGATTCGATGTAATCGAGGCGCAACTTGACATATCGTGGCTTCACCGAGTGTATCTCTTTGAGAGCAGAGGCTTCCGTCTGGTTGATACGAAGTTGCACTTTCTCACACGAATTACAAAGGCGGAGACGGAGGCCCTGCCGGCGCCGGAGGGAGAAATCGGATTTGCGTCCGCCAACATGAAAGAAGAGATCTTGAGATTGACGCACAGCGCCTTCACGTACAACCCGTCATTCAAGTCCCGGTTCAAAAACGAGAGATTCTTCACGAGGTCGGATACGGAGAGATACTACGCGGCCTGGATCGAGAACTACCTCGATGATCAGAACACCCTCTTTGCCGTCATGAGGGCTGAGGGAAGGATCGTGGGCTACCTGATCTACACGAAGAAAGGAGAACACAAAGAGAAACCTTTGTACAAAGCCGCCTTGATCGCGGTGGCCCCGGAATATCGAGGAAGAAGGATATATTTTACCATGCGATCCTTCGTGTACAGGCATTTTCCTGAGAGCGAGGCCTATCTGGACATCACCACCCAGCTTTCCAACCTGTCCCAGATCAGGAATCTGATCAAAACTCAAAGGAATCTGGAGAAGGTACAGATGGTCTTCTACAGACGCAGGGAGGATGGCCCCACGACCCACCCCACCTGATCTCTTCAATCCACAGAGACGACACTCTGAAGGAGGCCAATCGGAGATGCGTACTCGAGATCACGACCAAGACGGTGAACTGCTTCTGGAACGTGGAACGGATGGATTTGCACATGGCCGTCGACGCGCTGATGACATACGATGACGACAAAACAGTTTCTAGGTATCCTGTCCATACATGAGTCTAATCGCCCTTCCTTTTGACGCATCCGCCTGTTCTGATTCCGTGCGATCGGCTCACTTTCCACCCTTCCTTTAACCTGATTCTGTCCTCGGACGCCATTTCGTACTTCCCGCTTCTCTCTGCCTGCGCTGGGATCCACAACATCTTGCGCGTTTGCTTTCTGGACACACAATTGCCTTTTCAGTACTCTGTTGTCATTCGAGACCAAATTCCTCGTCCTCCATTACGGTTTCCATATCGGCAGGCCAGCTGGGCAGGAATTGATCTTTGAGGGCCGGTCAACGTGAAGTCATCTTCGAAGCGAAAACTGACCGAATACTTCCTTCTGATCCAGCTAAGTCTGCTCATGGTCACATGCCTGGCGGGTTGCCGGGAGGATGCCCGTGAAGACCCCGCAAACATCCCCCCTCTGACGAGTACAGACCTTCTGGCCCCGGGTCCCTTTGTGTCCGGGTTTCGCATGTTCACCTTTGAGGACACGATTCGCCCCACCATGCCGAACGGCGATTATGAAGGTGGGCCAAGCCGGGTCCTATCGACGACCGTCTGGTATCCGGCAGAAGAGGATCGTATCGCGCGTTTGTTTGGAGGTCTCAATGCAACAGTGGCAAAGGATGGTAAGCCGTTTCCCTTGATCATTTACTGTCACGGGTTCATGTCTTGGGGAGCCGACGCCAAATACCTGGCAGAACACCTTGCCGGTCACGGCTACGTCGTCGCCTGTCCGGACTTTCCCCTGACGAACTTCTTCAGCCCCGGCGGCCCGAACATCAACGATGTCGTGCATCAGCCCGGAGATGTCCGTTTCCTGATCGATAAGCTCCTGGCGCATCACGCGAATGCGGGCAGCCCCCTTTACGGCGCGATCGATGAGGCCCGCGTCGGTGTCATGGGCTTGTCCCTCGGTGGAATGACCACATCCCTCGTGACTTTCCATCCCACCCTTCGGGATCCCCGTGTGACGCTGGCAGCAACGCTGGCAGGACCGGGGGCCATGTTCAGCGAAGTCTTCTACGAAAACGGCGACGTCCCGTTACTGGCCGTTCACGGGGATATCGACGCGATCGTGGACTACGAGACGAACGCCCTTTCCACCCTGACGAGGGCAGGACCGAAGGTCCGATTGATCTCGATACTGAACGCGTCCCACACGGGCTTTTCCGATGCGGCGTCCCCTCTATTCGATTCCCTGGAAAACCCTGACGTGGTCGGATGCTTGGCCATCAAAGGCCGAATAAGCGATGACGCATCCTTCCTCGACCTTCTTGGAGGACACGAAGAAGGAATCGTTGAGCCGAACACACCAGCGCTGTGTCAAAACACACCTCTCCCGAGGTCCATCCGGCCCTCCCGTCAACATGAGCTGACGATCCTGGCCGTCCTCAGTTTCTTTGAGAGTCTCTTTGCTCCGAACCCGCAGGACCGGAGCCGGGCAGCCCACTTCCTGGACACAACATTCGCCCGGGAGAATCCGGAGATTGTCTTAGGCGGGACAGGGGATCTATGCGGCACCTGCGTATCTACGGATGGGACCGACGGGTGCCGCAAAGGGCTTCAGTGTGTTGAAGGCCTGTGCATCCGACCCGGGGGGAATCTGCCCGGGGAGTGCTGCGACAAGGGCCCCGCAACGTGCTCTAATGACTCCTACTGCCACTATCAGACCTGCGAATCGTCACCCGTCTACCCTCCACCCAAGGAACACATCGAAGTCTCGACCGGGCACTTTCGATTCAACGAGGACACGTCGATCATCATCCCCCCCGACCCTTCCTCCACGGACCAGACCGCTGCCCGCCTGTTGCAGGACCAAGTCCGGGAAAGTTACGGATTTCACCCGGACATTCGACGGCATGACGACGGAGACCCTCCTGTCCATGCCATCCTTCTCGGCACGATCCAAACCAACCCTTCTGTTCGAACCCTCGCGCAAGAAATCGCCATGACCGTTCCCGATGGAGGACCTGCCCCGCAAGAAAACTACTCGGTCCGCATCCTTTCTGACCATATACTCGTCGCCGGAAGAGGAGACCCGGGCGTCCTTTACGGGGCCCAGGTGTTGAAGCAGCTCATAAGAAGCAAAGTGAAGCACAACACGATGGGGATACTCGAAGAAGCTACCATCGAGGACTACCCCGATGCAGAGCAGAGGATGTTTCAGATCCTTTTGGCCCATTACTATGTTCCCAAGGATGCGGATGGTGACGGGGAAAGAGACCCGTACAAGTTCGTGGACGTGCCTTTCAACATGGACACAGCCCGCGGGTACATTCACATCCTGAGCGAGCTTCGGTTCAACACGGTCATCTTCAAGGTGGACGATATGGTTGCTTGGGAGAACCTGCCGGAGCCGCAGAGCACGGCTATGTCCGTGAACGATTTTATGGAATTGGTCCGAGAGGCCAACGCATACGGCCTGCATGTGGTGCCTCTCCTCACCGGATCCTCTTCGAGCTACGGATGGATCGGGACTCGCGAGGACCCGGTAGAGTACACAGAGGCCTATTCAAACAGGCACTATGAGGAACATCTGGACCTGTACAAAGGTCTCATCCAAGAAATCATCGACACCTTCGATCCGGTTCAACCCCTGCGGTATTTTCACGCGGGAATGGACGAAGACTGCGAGTTTGGCCCGCGGAGCCTGGAGGCACATCAAGCGTGGGTCAAGGAAAGCTACGACCTGATCACTTCCAACGACATCAAGATGATGCTTTGGCACGATGCCTGGCTCGAGACGGAAGCGTACGAAAGCGACTATGACAACTATCCCGAAATGCACGTCATGGTTTGGGACTACAACGAGCCCGTTCCCATTACGGCGATCCTCCAGATGAAGGATGTGGCGAGGAAAGGAATGGAGGTCTCCTGGGCTCTGTATGGAAACGGAATGCACACAGATTTCGAACTCTGGTTCCACCGGTTTCATCCCCTCCAGAAGGGATTCGTGGGCACTCGTTGGACAAAAGAAGGAACAATGTGCCAGGATCCGAGCAGCAACGTGTTTCAGTCGACGGTGAACAGGTATATGCGGAAAAATGCCGATCAGTTCTGGAATGCGAGAGCGTACTGAAGGGGGTGGGAAAAGGTGGGAAAAGGGGTCGGACCATACTATGTCTCTGAAATGCTTATGTAACAGATGCTGAAAAGGGGGGATAGAATCGGCTTAGAGGCTCCTTTTTGTCTGCTCCCACGATTCTACGATAACTTGATCTATCTGACCTACATGCGTTCAGCAACATTTCATTCAGAAAGTCAGAAAACTGATGATCTGGTTTGGACTTCTCTCGGGTCAGGGACACGAGGGAGGGCAGATGACCCGGTGGGAGTTGCCCCCCACAGACAAAA
>JAQYVQ010000063.1 GCA_030145435.1 Syntrophobacteria bacterium
CACTCTTCCTTGAACGTCTCTTCGTAAATCGCATATGCGCCGTCTTTCACACTTAGTCCGTTTTTCAATAAGTACCAGAAGAACTCGCTAAACCGATGTGTGGGTTCGCCTTCGATCTTGCAGACCATTGCATCCTTGTAATCGGGTGCAGCCACGACATAGCCGTGGCTCGCCAGATTCTCGGTAAAGAACACGGACTGGAATCCGCACGTGCTGAATCCATGCGAGAAAAGGATGAGCGGATAGGGGGCCTCCGTACGATCCCTCTCGGCTTCGAACACTGCAGATCCCTGGACCTTGGTCGGATAAGAATAGGGGACCTCCCCGGTCTGGACCCGGGCGGGGTACCAGAACATAACGGGTATCGTTCGGTCCTGATACGCCACATGTTCTATCCGCACACCGACTCCGTAAGGCCCATCGGGTGCAATCACCTTGCCCACAGAGGTTCCTTTCAGCAGCCAGACAACTATTACAATCGCAAGGAAGATAGCTATTACAATTGTAAGGAAGAACAGCTGCTGCAAACCTTTCTTTCTCAACTAACTCTCCTTTCGAACAATTCTGCTTGCGCAATTCCTTGAAGCATCTTGGCGAATCGGGATGATCAGGGATGCGAAAATCAGGGTCCCTCTTCACTCTTTTGGACCTTCTCCCAGTCTGCCAGGAATTTCTTGATGCCGATGTCGGTGAGGGGATGTTCAACCAGTTGCATAAGCACCTTGTACGGCACGGTGGAGATGTGGGCGCCCACGATGGCCGTTTCGACGAAATGAAGTGGGGTTCGGATGGAGGCGACGATGACCTCCGTATCATATCCATAGTTCTCGAGGATCCTCACAGTCTGTCCTACCAGATCCATCCCCGGGAGACTGATGTCTTCCAGTCTCCCGACAAATAGGGACACGTAGGTAGCGCCGGCTTTTGCGGCCAGAAAGGCCTGTGAAGGGGAGAACACGAGTGTCACGTTCGTCTTTATACCCTTCTGGCTGCAGGCCTTCACGGCCTTTAGGGCTTCACCGGTCATGGGAAATTTGACGACTATATTCTGGTGGATCTTGCTCAGACTCTCTGCCTCAGCGATCATCCCCTTCGCCTCGAGGCTCACGGCCTCCGCACTGACCGGCCCGTCCACAATGGAACAGATCTCGTTGATGACCGATCGCAAGTCCCTTCCCTCTTGGGCGATGAGGCTCGGGTTCGTGGTCACCCCGTCTATAATCCCAAGGGCATTGGCCTCTCGGATGTGGTCCACGTTTGCAGTGTCTAAGAATATCTTCATCTGAGTGCGGCCACTTTCGCTTACCGGAGAGTTCGGGTAGTCCTCGATCTCATTGTGTTTCTCTCATAGAATGAAAGAAGCATCCTGGCTGAGCGTTGCACCAGGGGGGCGGTGCAGGCTCAGCCAGGATGCACGGGTCGTAACGATGCTCTCTCGTCAACGTTCCCGCTTGTTCTCTGCCAACGTGCTCAGCCGTCCATTCTAATTCCGTTCTTTCAGATCTATTTGCAATACTTCTGGAAACCGGCCAGGGTGAAGTCCACTTCATCCAGATTTGCGCCAAACACCATCTTGTTGCTGGCAGAGCCTGACTCGGTAGCCGTGGCATGGTCGGTTCGTTCGTCGATCATCACGATAGACACACCAACGAGTTTGAATCGTGCTTTATTGTCCGCGCTCTCGCAAACCCAATCAGGCAAGAGAAGCGTCTTCCAGTATTTACCCGCCCGGTCATTAATCATCTTATAACTGCAATTGAACGTTTCCGTATCGATCCACATATGCTGAGTGCCATAGTTGTAATAGCCATCCTTTGCTTTCGCCTCAATCACATAGACTTCCCGCTTTACCCAGACCACATTGGTGGGTGCCCAGGGAGCGCCTTGCCATCCCTCCTTTTGATACCCGTAGACCACGTTATTGCTCCTTGTCTCCCATTCTCCGGCCTGGTTCTGCACAATACGTGCAGGATCGGGCTCTACCCAAGGCACGATAGCTGCCTGCCTTCCTAATAGCTTCCAAGTAAAGGCGGGTATCTTGCCGTCATAGCCATTGGTATCGTCCACGGCAAAGTCCGTCCCGAGAAATGAATCCGAACGGTTGGCTGGATTCATGCGGCGCGCCCTCCTGACCGCAGGTAAATAGCCGAAGTTGAGATCCTGTTTCGTGGGATCCAGGAAGCGCCAGAGAAGCACAGAGGTTCCAGATATATCAAAGGGGCTCCTCATTACCAGTAGCATATACTTTTCAATCCGTTTCTTATTTGTTAAGTCAACGACTCCAGGGTGCCCATCCATGACGATCTGCCGTGCCTCATATCCTACCTTTCGTTCGTACCCGGATCGGCCCAACCAGAAGCCTTCAGCATCTATATACCCACTACCAATCATGTACTGTGCGTACTTGTTATTGTGTATTATCTTTTCGGCGACCTTAGGGTCGTCTACGTCAAGCTCAGGAAAAGGAGTGCCCAGGATGTATTGTGGAGGCTTGCCCGTTCCCACATCAACAATTGCCCCATCCCCATCAAGCGCAAGCTTACCTCCATTCGTTTTACGAGCCTCTTGAACAAATTTGGGCATTTTATCCATAACAGTGAAATTCAGATTATCAATATCAAGTGTAAAATCACCTTCCTTCACCCAGTTCAACACGGACTCAGGCAACAATCCCTGGGCCTTCTCCCAGTTCGTCTGATCGATGACATCGCCCGGAGAAACGTCGGCTGAGGCCATTGCGGAAAAGCAGACGACAAACCAGAGGCCGATAACCGATGTAATCCCACAGTTTCCGCGTATCATCCTTCTTCCTCCTTCGTCTCTTGTGAGGGAACATGTCGCCTATCTGGGTTCAATTCAATAGATACGTAAAGATGAAAGTGATCTGATCGCGATCACGGAAGATACCGAAGGCGGTATAATTCCCCGCAATGGCACTGTACTGGAGCGTGAACCGGAAGGGTTCCCGAATGAAGTTCACAACGGGATTAATGAGCCAGGCCCCGCGCACGTCATAGGCCACAGCGACTGTCGGAACGATCGTGCCGTTCCTGTACATCGTGCTCATCACCGCAGTGAAGATGTGCTCGGTCTCCTTCACCTTAGGAAACACGAGCAAGTCCGGATAGATCGGTGCGGGTTGCACCATCCTTTCATCATAGTCGGGAACCCACTGGCCGAAATACTGAACGGAGAGGAAAAAGGTGCCCCCCTTATTCAACGGCCGAATCCACATTTGTTTGTCCAGGCCAAGCGAGAACCTGAGGATGTTCTTCGTTGGGATCCAGCCGCTCTGAGGATTTATAGGTAACCCGTCCAAGCCCAAATCGCGGATGTCGATCCCATAAATCTCGGCGGCCAAATCCAGCAATACGGGCGGTAAGGGTAGGGTCGGACCATATAACGTCGCCAAGTTTTCTTCTGGAATGGTGACCGCTTCGTCCCAGAACAAGGCCACCTCACTGCGAACAATTACATTTAGGAGAGACTCATAGAAGCTCACGCTGGCACCCGTGACCTGCACGTCCGGATAGGAGGCCTCCAGGACCAGGTCGTTGAGATCGATCAAGAGCGGGACATCGCGGAGCACGACGGAGCGCAGGGCGGGGGCGTCCGGAAAGCTCTTGTAGTGAGCTACCGAAAAGTTCAGATTTGTGCCCACCATCCCTTGGAGCCGTACTCCCCATCGGCTGTTCGAGAGAGTTTTGTCCGGGGTATTAACACGGATGAAGCGTACGAACGCGTCGGGCAGGGGAGCTGCGTAAGGGGTCCCAGGTGGCGCCATAGGGGCTACGCGTGCGTCCCAGGAACCCGGCACCCAGAAGCCCTCAAGGGTCAGTGAATAGATTGGACCAATATCCCCAAGATGATAGGAGCCTCTCAGCATCCACAAGGGAATTCTTCGGTCATCCAGATCTTCGAACGGGCCCCCAAAGGTATTGTCAAGAGGATTGATACCATCCAGAAGGCGGAAGATATCCGTCTCCCCCCAGGCCAGGTTTTGGCGGCCCAGGCGAAGAAACCACGGGCCCCGGGAGAAATCAAAATAGAACTCCCATAGATCGTACTGGTGGCTGAACTTGGTGATGTCTTCCTTGTCGTTGTCCTTCACATCCTGAAAGATCTGGGGCCCAACATCGTAGACAGCATCGTATATGAATCGGCCCACCAAATGGTATTTCGACTTGATCTTGAGTGCCTTGAGGGGATACAAGATGTCCAGCGACTGGGTCAGTCCCTTCAGGTCATGATCGATCTCGATCAGAGCCAGGTTGCGCCACTGGACCAGATCGCCGACCTGTGCATCGGGAAAGGTCCAGCCGTCGGCATCGTTCAGCCGAATCGAGAGCCGGGTCTGCAGCCTCGCACCAAAGGAGAAAGTCTTCTGGTCATCGATGTAGAAGGCCTCGGTGCTCGTTACAGCACAAAACAACCAATTCACGACGCAAAGAGCCACGAGCACGCGTCTTGCCCATTTCATCTTCTCCCCCCTTCTCTGTTAAGACGGACGGGCTGTAGCAAGGGAAATAGACATTTCTCTTCAATTACGGGCTGAGTATCGGACGGATCCCGTCAGGAGTGCACGAAGACAGAGAAGGTGGGGCAGCTCGGCAATGAGCACACTGCAAATATGCGATTCTGAAACAAGGCCGACGGTCGCCGCCCCCCCCTGTATGAGGCCTCCGTCGATTACAATCGAGACGCCGTTGATATAGGTCGCCTTTTGGTTGCCCGGTTCGTCTTCTCGTACCCTTTTCGGGAAACCAGGGACTCGTAAGACCCTTCCCTCCCAGCCTAGACGAAGAGGATGGCAGACTCACTCGACATCCTCTCTGGGCTTAGACTAGTTCAGCATGTACGCGAAGGTGAATGCGATCTGGTCCCGGTCCCTGAATGCGCCAAAGCTGACATAGTTGCCCACAATACCGGCGTACTGAATGCCGAACCGGAAGGGCTCCCGGATGTAATTAATCGAAGGGATGAGCAGCCAGACCCCGCGCAGATCATAGGCCGCGGCCATCTGCGGCGTGAGTGAGCCCTTCAGGTAGTTCGTGGTGATCAATCCCGTAAAAATGTGCTCGGTCTCGTTTATGTGCGGAAAGTGCGTGTAGTCCGGGACCGGTTCGCCGGTTATGCTGTTGACTGTGTTCGGCACGAAATAATCCGGGATCGCGATGGGCGCGATGGTATCGCTCTGATGGTTCTGGATCCACTGGCCAAAATACTGGAAAGACGTGAAGAACATGCTCGTCTTGTTCAGCTTCCGCATCCAGATCTGCTTGTCGAAGCCGATCATCCAGCGAAGCACGTCCCTCTTGGCGATGTTCCCGGTCTCCGGGTTCAGGGGGATCCCGTAAATGCCGAAGGAGCGCACATCCTGCCCAGCAAATACGGCGAGCGCGTCCAGCGCCGTAGGGGATAAGGGTATGTAGTCAGTAGAAAGTACCCGGCCATTCTGCGACAGTTCGAACAACGGCTCATCCCAGAACTGGGCGATTTCACCTCGAAACACGATGTTGGTCATAGACTCCCAGAAATTTACACTCCCCCCGGTCACCTGCAGGGAGGGAAAGTCGCCGTTGATTCTGAGCAAGCTGAAATCCAGCAGTGGGCCTTCTACCGGCTCGGTGAGCGCGAAATAGGTCGTTGGGCCATCCAAGAACGTCTGGTAGTGGGCTATCGAACAGCTTATGTCCGGCCCCATGATCCACTGGAGGCGGCCCCCCCAGCGGCTGTTGCTCATCTTCTTTTCCGGTGTATTGATGAAAAGCCGGTCATAGACCTCTACTTCCGGGTCGGGCGCCATATACGGGGTGCCGAAGGGCGCCCAAGGGGCCACCTTGGCGTCCAAGCTGCCCGGCACCCAGAAGCCCTCGATGGTCAATGAGGAGAAGGGGCCCAGGGTGCCCAGATTGTAGCTTCCCCGCAACATCCACAGGGGAATGCGCCGGTCATCCAGATCCTCGAAGGGGCCTCCAAAAGTGTTGTCCAGGGGGTTGATCCCGTCGAGGAGCCGAAAGATATCCGTCTCCCCCCATGCCAGGATCTGGCGACCAATACGGAGAAACCAGGGCCCGCGATAGAGATCGATGTAGGCCTCCCACAGGTCATAAGCCTGCTTGAAGTTGTCGATGTTCTCCTTGTCATTGTCTCGGACTGCCTTGAACCCGTCTGAACCCACATCGTAGAGGGCTTCGTACATGAACCTGCCCACGATGTGATACTTGCTCCGGATTTTGAGCTTCTTCAGGGGCCACAGAATGTCCAATTCATCGGTCAGGTTCTTCAGGTCATGATCGATCTCGAGTATCGCCAGGTTGCGCCACTGGACAAGATCCCCTACTTTCGTATCCTGCGGATAGGTAAACCCGTTCTTTTCCGCATCCTGCAGCCGAAAGGACACCCGCGTCTGCAGCTTGGCATTGAACGACAGCGTGTGCTCTCCATCGATATAGAATGCGTCTGCCGAGACGACCATCCCGACCAGTAAGACTGCCGCATAGATGCCAGTCAACGCCTGTTTCCATACGTTCATCTCGTCCCCCCTTCTTCTTGTGTCTGTTCGGAAATCCGTCGGCCCTTGTCGTCCGGCCTGTTCGAAGCGACCCTCGATTGCATGGCACGGTTTCCAGGATCGCGCGGATCAGGTCCTGGCACTTTCTTACTTGCAGAACCTCTGAAAGCCGGCCAGAGTGAAGTCGTTCCTGTCGAAGTCGTCGAAATAGGTCACATGGTAATCACCGCCGCCGAGTCGGAGGAGGCTGGCGTGGTTCGTCCGGTCATCTATCCCCATCAGCGTGTGGCCCACGATGGCCTTTTGACCCTCCTCAGACCCCTGATGGCCGGCATAGGTTTCCCACCCCATTTTCCAGTAATTGCCTGCGCGGTCATGAATGATCTTCCAGCCGACCATGAGGGGCATCTTGGCATCGAGCCAGATTTCCTGCATTCCGTAGTTGTAGTACGGATCCTTGGGGGTCGCCTGTATCACATACATCAGGCGCTTCGTCCAGACGAGATTGGTGGGCATCCACGGTGCGCCCTGCCAGGTTTTGTCTTGATACCCGTAGGCGGGTTCCTTCGTACCCTTGATGGTCCTCCATACCCCGTTCTTTGTAATCTCCAGAGGCTGGGGGTCCGGGCTGAGGAAGGCAACCAGGGCCTCCCGCTCGCCGACAAACTTCCAGTCCATGCTCATCGTCTTGCCGTCAAAGAGCCAGGCGTCATCTATGCATATGTCCGAACCGACGAACGAGTCGGAGCGGTTCGACGGGCTCATGCGCCGCACCCTGCGGATGGCCGGGACATAACTGTTCGTGCTGTCCTGCCGGTCGTCGAGATAGCGCCAGCTCATAATGTTCGTGCCCTTGATGTCGAAAGGAGCCAGTACCAGAATAAGTTGCATCCGCTCCACTTTTTCCGAATTATCCTCCTCCCGCGCCCCCGGCGCCCCGTCGAGGGGGTAATTCTTGTAGTCGCAGATCACCTCTCGCTCCAACCCGCTTTTTCGGCCTACCCACCGGACAGAGAAGGGGTAGTTGTTGTTTCCGAGCGCGTAAGAGTAATAGGTCTTGTTGTACATCAGCTTACTGGCGGCATTCGGGTCGTTCGGGTCAATCTCCGGGAAGGGGATTCCCTCGATGAACTTGGGAAGCTTGCCTGTGGCCTTCTCGATCATCAGACCGTTTGCGTCGACATCGTACTTACCCTTGTTGGCCTCCAGAGACTTCTTGACCTCCGGCGTTACGTAGTCGCCGGGCTCATAGGTCAGGTCCACCACCTCCATCGAAAAATCGCCGCGCTTCAGCCACTCCAGTATGGGGTCGGGCATCAACCCCTGCGCCTTCTCCCAGTTTGATTTGTCGATTACGTCCCCGGCCGTGACGTCGGCCAGGGCCGCGGGTGTGGCAGCGAAAAAAAGCCACAGAATGATTAGGAATACGGCCGGACTTCTTGGTAAGCTCATCATTATTCCTCCTTTGTTCGTTCGTGGTTTGAAACGATGGCAATATACCTACCCGAACATAAGTAAACCATACTTACACAGGGGCAAAAATAAAAAGCGTCATCCAATGCCCAAGGGTTGACGGGTCTGCGCCTTTATCTCTTCAGAATTCCATCAAGTACTATCTTCGTCAGTTCCTCCGCATCAGAGCCCGGAGAGATCTTGCGGTTGAAAATCGGCCCCGGCATGCAGAAATGCTCGAGCCCCCCTAGCAGGACGTCCCGTATGTGGCCGCTGGAGACGTCATTGCGGATTTCGCCGGCATCCATCCCCTCTTTCACAAGCCTCGACATATAGCGCCCGTAGTCTTTTACGAGTTCGTAGGTTTCGCTCTCGAAATAGCCTGGGTAGTTCCTGACTTCCAAGAGAAAGATCCTGGCGATGACGCGATCCTTTGCGTAATACTGAATGTTCAACTTCGCGACAAGCTTCAATCTGTCAATCGCCCCCTCTACGTTCTCCAAAGACTTCTCCAAATCCGCAAGATACCTCAAAAGGGATTCCTTGAGGACGGCATGAAGCAGGCCTCTCTTGTCGCCGAAATATCGGTAGATCAGGGCTTCATTCGCACCCGCAGTCTTCGCGATCTTGGCCGTAGTGATCGAACCGAAATCTTCCTTCCTGAGAAGTGTCTTCAGGGCCTTCTTCAGCTTTCGGCCGCCCTCAGGCACCGATGCCTCGCTCAACCCTCTCCAACCCGGGCTCTCCGGCATCTCTCAATTCCTCAAGTTCGCAGTGAACCCCTCTTGAAAAGAGGCGGTTCCCCATCCTTCAAACGACCTAGCTCTTGTATGTAAGTATCAGTTACAGACATAGCTGTCTGATGTCAAGAACTTTTTCTTGCCCGATCACCAAGCAGGCGTCAGGTTCAGGGGAAGTCTGCACTCATTCGTAAAATCGCCTTAAATCGGCGAACTAGTCGCTCTCGTGATGCCACCATCAACAACAAACACCAAGGGCCGGCCCATAAACTGGGCTCGGATTGTCGCATTCATTTCGGAGCGTGCGGTGCCGGACTCTCCCTTTTCCTTACCACGTATTCTGCTTCGGTTTCCGCAACCAGGTTGGAATCGTCCCGAATCACGGCGTGCAGTCGAAAATCTGCCTCACCCCGGCTCTGAAGCTCTTGTCGTATTTCTTCGACCTGACCATCGGAAGACCTCGTTTCGGCGGTGATCCCGGTTCGGCCTGGCTTCAGAAACTGGATGGAAACCGATCGAACCGCCAGGAACAACTGTGAGAGGTCAAAGTTGCTGAGCACGACGAGGCCGCCGAGCATTTCCGCCCCGGCCCATTGAACGGCTGCGTGGACGCTCGCGAAGTGGTTTCAATTATCTGCGGAAAGGGGAATGTGGCAGCGGTAAACTCCGTTTCGGGCAGAATCGACGACAAGCCCAATGTGCTTATGAAGAGGCAAGTTGTCATAGAGGAAATCCTGGATGGACCGCTCCGCTGAATGCATGGCTCACGCTTCCTTTCCCCCTTGTCCGCTATTTTCTGCCGGGTGAAATTGGGGACAGGCCGTAGCTTTCTTCACCGACTCATGCCATTCACCGCTGCCTCCCGGATCTTATATTTTAAGAGCTTTCCGGATGGATTTCGCGGCAATGAATCTACGATAACAACATTTCGGGGGATCTTATAACCGGCCAGGTGCTGTCTGCAGAAATCCTGGATTTCCTGGCTGTCGGTCGTCTCGCCGGGCTTCAGTACCACCAGTGCATTGACCTTTTCGCCCCATTTGGGATCGGGGGTGCCTACCACAGCGGCCTCCAGCACTTTGGGAAATTGGTAAAGGGCATTCTCCACTTCGACTGAGTATATATTCTCACCACCCGAGATGATCATGTCCTTGATACGATCGACAAAGGTTATGTAGCCTTGGTCATCCTTAACGGCCAGATCACCCGTATGCAGCCACCCGTCCACGATGGTTTCGGCAGTCTCTTTCGGTTTTTTGTAGTACTCTTTCATTACCGTCTCGCCCCGGAGCAGCACTTCGCCATGAACCCCCGGTCCTACTTCATTGCCATCGAAATCGACTACCTTCACTTCCGTGAACAGCAGCGGCTCCTTGCCGGAAGTGCCAAGTTTGGTTTGATGGTCTTGCGGAGACAAATAGATTCCGCTGGGTCCGCCTTCCGTAAGGCCCGCCAGGCTGAAGAATTGATCTGTTTTGAAGAGGTCCATGCTCTGCCGAACGAGCGATGCTGCCATCGGGGCCGCTCCATAGCCGCATCTTCGTACGGATGACAGGTCGTAGTCGCCCACATTCGGCACCTGGGACATGACGTTGTACATGGTGGGCACACCAAAGAAGAAGGTAATCTTATGTTTCTCGATGGATTCCATGACCTGGACGGGGTCAAAATCACTGAGAATGACATGGGATGCTCCGACAAAAATGCCGGCATTGAAGCACATGGTGAGCTGGGCCGCATGGAACAAGGGCGCTACATGTAAGAATCGATCGTCCGGTCTGTGTCCCAGGGTCCCAACAACCGCAATGGTTATTTGGACGACTCGCTGATGATCGAACAGCGCTCCTTTAGGCCGACCGGTGGTGCCGGAAGTGTACATGATTTGAAGATCGTCTTCCGGGAGTATTTCGACCGCGGGCTCCTCGTCCACAGTGGACAGCACGTCACAAAAAGAAAGATGGCCGCCTGCCGTTGACGTTGGAACGGCAATGACGTGACGCACGGCCGATGCTCGCTTTCTGGCATCCTCTACGGTCTGAGCGGAGCTCTCGTCCGTGATAACGGCAACGCTGTCCGACTGCCCGAGGATATAACTCACCTCGTCGGCCACCAGCCGGAAGTTCATGGGGACGATAACGGCACCGATCTTCGCCAGAGCATAGTAGCTGATCGCAAAGTAGTCCGTATTCTTCAACATGAGGGCGACTTTTTCGCCTTTCTTGATTCCCAGATCCATGAGTCCATTGGCCAACCGGTTGACTTGCCTGTTGAGCTCCGAATATGTGTACGTTCGGTCCTCGAAGGTCAGCGCCCATTTGTCCGGATGTCTCCGGGTGTTCAATGTGAGATGATGTCCGAGCTTCATGATATGCCCCCGAGGAACAACAGGATCATCTATGACGTGCCTTTCCCGCCTGCATCCGGATCCGTGTGCACCATGCCCGGTCTTCCCTTGTAGCCTTTCAACAGATCCGCTGCTCCCATACGAAGCACGAGCCAGTCCCACAGAGAATTCGGCACCAGCCCCCTAAAGACCCACATCAGGTAGATCGATTTGGGACGGCAGACAACGGATTTTCCTTTTTTGAGACCGTCCTCCACGATTCCCTCGGCCACGAGGTCGTGGTCTTCCATGGGCGGCCAGAGCAATTTCATGGATCGACTGAAAGTCAGGCCTTCGAACATGCCCTTCAATGCCAGCCCGGGGTGCACGGAAGTGACATTCACACCCTTCTTGCCTGAGCCCTTGATCTCGATCTTCAGTATGTCGCTGAACGCGTGAACTGCGGCCTTCGAAGTACAGTATCCGACCCAACCAGGACCACCGTACCAGGAGGCTCCTGACGCTACATTGACAACGTGTCCACAATCTCGAGCCAGCATGTCGGGGAGCAGCGCATAGGTGCTGTAGAAAGGCGCGAGGACGTTGACTTCCATCTGTCGCACCGTATGTTCGAGCGGGATTTCGCAAAATTTACCGGGTCGGAAGAACCCTGCGTTGTTGATCAGGATATCCACCTGGCCCATGTCTTTCTTTGCCTGCTCGGCAAGCTCAAAGACTCTTTCCTTGTCCGACACATCGCACAAGTAGACGAATGTCTTTCCTCCCCCCATGTCATCCAGTTCCTTCTTAGCCTCGAGCATTGCGGATTCATTCAGTTCCCAGATGGTGACGTCACATCCCTCCCGAACGAGCCTCCTACAAGTCGCAAGCCCGAATCCCATGGCGCCCCCGGTGACAATGGCCTTCTTCCCTCGCAAGTTTTTCATCTTCATCTCCTTCATCCATTCAGGATTCCATTGAATAGGAGCTTCACCCTACCTGGATTTTGAATGTAAGTAAGAATTACACACATAGCAGCCTGCTGTCAAGAACTTTCTTCTTGTCCCATCAACAAAATGCCCTCGACTGAGCTACACCGGATTGTTCCCTGCCGGAAATGGGCCTCTTGACGCTTGACATCGAAGATCAGGAGTATAGATCCAATAAGAGAAATCTAGAATCTCCACGCCCCAATCCGGCTTCAATAGTTCAAGCAGATTGCCACACTTCCGGATAGTGCGCCTGCTATTCCATAGATTTGCCCAAAGAAGCGGCCAACGCGCCCCAGCTTTCTTTCCACATTTATCGGAGTGCCGCAGTTTTAAATCGCCCCGCCAACTGCCGCGATTTTCAACCGCCCTTTACAAACGAAGGAATTTCCCATATGGAGGGATGCGATTGAGTCTGCAATTCGGAAGAAGAAAGGCATCAATGGGCAGGTCATGTTCAGGTCGAGGTTCTTTCTGAATCAGACAAAAAGAATAGAAACCCCGAAATTTATTGAAACGGCAAAGAAGACAGTTGCGAGTTTCAAGCCTCTGTATGAATTCCTAAGATCGGATTCGTGATTAGGTTTAGGGAAACCCAGAAGGTATCTGACCGTCCTTTTTCTGCTAACCTGTCAAATCAATCCCGTCCTCTCACATTTCATTTCAGCGTACACGACTACCTAAAACCTTAATGGTTGTATTGTCGATTATGAATCGTTCAGGCGCAGCCTTTGATATTCCTGTCTCTGAGCGTCTATCTTCGTAGAAGTTATATCTAGACCGATATAATCACTTACTGCTGGAGCGTACCTCAAGGTAATTTCGGTTTTCTTCCCTACCCATTCATAACAGTCTGGGGTCTGGTTTAGCTGCTTATCATGAAAATAGCTTACTTCATTCTTACCAAACCTCTGCCACATCGCTGAACGAAGAGCGTTCCAATTGGATTCGCCGTTAGACTTCACCCTGACTGAACAAAACTTGTCTTTGAAGAACTCATATTTGATGGAAACGATATCTGCCCCACCGAGTGTCATCTTTTCACCTTTTCTCTCATAAGTTTTCAAATATCCGTCCAAATCTTCAATTTCAACTAAACCATACTTATTCTTTGGTTTCTGCCCCCATTCAATGCCTCTGAATCCATCTGGTTCCGACTCCGCTTTGAAATGTGTTGTATGAACCACCAATGCCAATACACTCTGAGAGAACGGGAAGACCAAAGTTAGCGTCAATACAAATAACAACTTTCTCATAAAGCCCTCTAATCAGACTGTTTAGGTTTTGGAAATCGATTAATGATCAATACGAAGCCTTATTCAGGTAACCATCCATCACCGCAAGGAAGTGTGAATCATTAACGATGGCAGAAATCAAGGGTTTGCAGAAGCTGAACTTCACTTCCTTGCTCAATACAGTAGCAGCAGAAAGAAGTTTAGCTTCTACTCTCTCAGCATT
>JAQYVQ010000077.1 GCA_030145435.1 Syntrophobacteria bacterium
GTCTACCAGGGTCTCGAGTGCGCCCGGTTCTCCACTCGGGCCGAGGGGCACGCGATAGAGGCCTCCCCATACATTCGGGCCGGGAATGCAGAAGATGGCCGGGTTCTCGGTCAGGATGTAGAGGTACGATTCCTGGGCGTCGAAGGCGATGCCGTTCGGCCCGAGGATCGGCAGGAACTCCGACGTCTCGCCGGTGGCCGGTGAAATCCTGTAGATCATCTGGTCACACGTGGAAGCCAGGTAGATCTCGCCCGAGCTGTGCACCGCGATGTAGTTGGGCAGGGCGAAGGGCACGCCTCCAAACCCCTCGGAAAGGATCCCGGTATCGCCGGAGGGGCGAACCCGCTTCACCGATTTGCCGGGAGCCGCGTTCTCGCAGACGTACAGATCTCCCGTGGGCCCGAAGGCAATCCCGGTCGGGCTTTCGATCGCCTCTCCGGTCAGGTCGATCTCCATCGGGCTCGCTCCGGGGGCCGGAATGTTCAGGATCGCCCCGGGACTGCCCAGGAAGAGACCGTGCCCCTCTGCGAAGGCAAGATCCTCGTTGGCAAAATCCAATCCTCCACCCTCCAAGAGTACGTTCATCTCCGGCCGCTCCCCAGGATTGGCCCACGCGGTGAATTCGACCTCATCTCCCCCTGCCGAGGCCCGCACCCGGTTCCAGACAGGAGGGACGCCCATCGTCCAGCTGACCGAGGCCACGCCATCAGAGTCGGTGACGTCAGACGAGTCGGACAGGGATCCTCCACCTCCCGTAACCTCGAATGCGACCGTTACGCCCTCTACCCCAATCCCTTCGGCGTCGTACACGCGCACGACGATCGGATCGGGAAGCTCACGGCCGGTTTCGCCTTCCTGATCATCGCCTCTGAACTTCTCCACGAAGACGGAATCCGCCGGCGTCGTCGACGCCTCCTCATTGTCCTCGCTGCACCCGGTGGCCACAAGGGCTCCCGCGACGCCGAACATGATGAGAAACAGGGCCCGGCGAACCCGATCGATCCACTTTATATTCATAGGACGTTCCTCCCAGCATGATCTGCATGACCTTCTCCGCTTGAGCCTATTCATGCGAAAGTCCGAAGTCAATGCATGTGCTGTGCCTCTTCCGAATGAGACTTGCTTGGGCTCCCTGTAGACTGGAGGAATTGTTATTTCCATCCGTTTATGTGTACGCTAACTCCTGATAATAACTGCTTGCTGAGCCTGGCAACACTGGGAGAAGATCGTGAGAACGCTTCGTCGCCTGTTCATTGTCTTGTTTGCGGGTATTCTTTTCTTCGCCTGTGAGAGAATACCACCCAAGGGTGCAGGTCCCGCTTCGACCCAGCCTGAACGCATCAAGAACGTTATTGTCATGATCGGCGACGGCATGGGACCTCAGCAACTGGGTCTGCTGGTCGCTTACGCACACCACGCGCCTCATTCGATTTACGAACCGGTGGGCCGCAAAACGGCCCTCGAGAGGGTCATGGAGTCCGGCACGCTCGGCTATGCCCGGAGCGAAGCCGCCGACGCGCTCGTGACGGATTCCGGTGCCTCTTCCACGCAGATGGCGAGCGGCGAGTGGGCCGGCGCGCAGATGATCGGCCTCGATCGGAACGGCAATGTTGTGAAGACCATTCTGGAAATCGCAGAAGAGATGGGTAAATCCACAGGATTGGTTACCGACACGGGCATCACGCATGCCACGCCGGCCGGGTTTGCCGCCCATCAGACACACCGATCGAAGCAAGACCGAATCGCCCTCGATCTCCTCGAGGCAGAGGTCGATGTGATGCTTGGCGGCGGTCTGGGGTGGTGGATTCCACAAGAGGCAAACGACCCGGACTCGGAGACTCACAGGGAGCTCCTAAGACGCACGGGCGGGACGATCGAGATTCGTTCGAAGCGGAAAGACAATAGGGATCTGCTCGCAGAGGCCAGGGCCAGGGGTCTCGCCCTCTGCTTCAACAGGACCCAGCTCGTGCAGTCTTCCGGGGACAGTGTTCTCGGTCTGTTCGCCCACGACACACTGATGCACGGGATCCGGGAAACCCGGACCAAGGAGGATCCCGACCGCTCGATTCCGACCCTAAAGGAGATGACCGAAAAGGCCCTGGACATACTCTCCCGCAATCCGAACGGGTTCTTCCTGATGGTAGAGGCGGGGCTGATCGATTGGGCGGGCCACGACAACGATACCGGTACCCTCCTCCACGAAATGATCAAATTCGATGAGACCGTCGCCCTCGTTCACGAATGGGCGCAGGGCAGGCAGGACACCCTGGTCCTGGTAACGGCCGACCACGAAACAGGAGGGTTTGGCTTCAGCTGTTCCCGATTCGACCGGCCCGCCCCGCGAACCCTCCCGGGGGCGGCCTTCCAGGGAGAGACCTTCCAGCCCCGAAGGAATTACGGCGAACAGCGCATTCTTGACGCAATCTACAACCAGAAACTCACCTTCCCTGAGATCATGGAGCGCTTCGATGCACTGCCGGAGGCGGAACAGACCCCCAAGGCACTGGCCGAAATCATCGAAGCGAACACGGCGTTCCCTATCACGGAGGCGGAGGCGGCTTCGGTTCTCGGAGGGGAAACGGACGATACGGGTTTCTACGGCACGGGGGTGGCGTTCAGGAACAACCTGCTGGCCAGGATTGTCTCGAAAAGACAGCTAACGGTCTGGTCCTCGGGAAGCCACACGAACACGCCCGTCCCACTGATCGCCTACGGCCCGTCCCACGTATCGAGCCGGTACGGCAAGATGATGCACACCACGGAGTGGGGCCGCAAGACGATCGACATCCTGTCCCACGGGGAGTGAGAAAACCCTTCCCAGAGACCCCACGGATGTGTCCTCGTGATCGGCCTGCGTTTGATCCACTGTTTTCCAATTTGCTATGATTCACAGCTCTGCGGGATGAAAGGGAAAGGAAAAACAAAATGATCGAACTGGAGAAACAGGACGGTGTCGGTATCATGACGATGGGCTACCAGAGCGAGAACAGGTTCAACCCGGACTTCGTCAGGGCGATGATGGACGGGCTCGACGAAGCGGAGAAGGATCCGGAGGTTCGGGCACTCGTCCTAACCGGCGCAGACCCCAAGTTCTTTTCGAACGGGCTCGACCTGGATTGGCTCACGGCCAATGCCGGAGACATGGACAAGGTGCTCGGCTACCTCAAGCTCGTCAATGACATGTTCAGGAGATGGACCCTCTATCCGAAGCCCACGGTAGCGGCCCTGAACGGGCACACCTTTGCGGCCGGCCTCTTCATGGCCGCACACATCGATTTCCGCTTCATGCGTGAAGACCGGGGATGGATCTGCCTGCCGGAGGTGGACATCAACATACCGCTGCTCCCCGGAATGATCGCCATTTGCCAGGCCACCATGCGGCCGGACGGCTTTCGCAAGCTCTACTACACGGGCGCACGACTCACCGGCCCCGAGGCCGTCGAGATCGGATTTGTCGAAAGGGTCTACCCCCTGGAGGCGCTGCTGCCCGCCTCCATCGAGTTCGCGAGTATGCTCGGAAAGAAGAAGACCGCCACGTACGCAAAGATGAAACGATGCGTCCGGGAAGAGATTGCCCGTATCCTGGAGGAAGTGGACCCGAACCATTTCGAGGAAACCATCTCCCTTTCGATGGCACCCTGAGGCGGTCGAGCCTGACTCGCACACGGCACCCAAAGGATCGGCTGTAGCGCAGGGGGAACGCATGAGAAGCGCGGAAGTGGTCATTGTCGGAGCGGGCATCGCAGGGGCCTCTCTGGCCTACTCTCTCGTTCAACGTGGCTGCACGGACGTCATCATCGTCGAAAAAGAGGACGCCCCGGGGTACCACACCTCCGGGCGTAGCGCTGCCGTGCTGAGCCAGCTCGATGTGGACGAGATCTTCATGAAACTCAGCATCATGAGTACCCCCTTCTTCTTCTCCCCGCCCGAGGGGTTCGCGGATGTGCCTCTCGTCCATCCGAACGGGATTCTCGTGGTCGGCCAGGGGGCCCCCTTCAAGTTTATGCGAGGGGTGGCAAGGCTTTCACGAAGATTGGGCATCGACTCTCAGGAATGGAGCCCCGAAGAAACCGTGAAGAAGCTCCCCGCCCTTGAAAGGGATTTCATCGACGGCGGGGTGTTCATTACGAAAGACGGGGCCTTGGATGTGCACGCCCTCCTCTGGGGCTTTCTGAACGGTGCGAAGAGAGGGGGAGCCCGGCTGGAACTGAACGCAGAGGTCACGGGCATCCACTTGGAAAACCGAAAGGTGCGAGGCGTGACGACCCACGCCGGGGACATCGCCTGCGAAAGGGTCGTGAACGCGGCCGGCGCGTGGGCCAATCCGATGGCGGTCCTGGCCGGCGCCAAGCCCCTTCCCCTGACCCCCTGCCGGCGCCACATCATCGTCACGCAGCCCCGGGACGACTTCCCGATCGGGGACTGGCCCCTCACCATGGACACGTCAAGGCATTTCTACTTCCGGCCCGAATCGGGCGGCATCCTGGCGAGCCCGATGGACCAGGAACCGATGGAACCGTGCGATGCCCGCACGGACGAGGTGCAAGTGGCCAGGGCTGCGGATTTCCTGACAAGGTTCACGCCCAAGATCGCCCCGAAGACCATCACCAACCAGTGGGCAGGGCTCAGGACGATCGCGGCGGACAAGGCCCCCGTCGTCGGGGAAGACCCGGAAGTGAAAGGGTTCTTCTGGTGTGCAGGTCAGGCGGGTCACGGGATGGAGACCTCACCCGCCCTGGGCGAGATCGCAGCCGACCTTCTCCTGGAGGGAAACACCCACCGGTTTCCTCCGGAGATCATCGCCCCCGGCCGCTTTCATAGGGGCCGGCTTTCCTGGCCATCGATTATCGCCCGTCGAACAGCCTTCTTCCTCAGCTGGCTCGCTCGACCCACCCGCGTGTAAGTACAATGGGGTGGCCTTCGGCTGCAGGCCTTCCGGAAAGCGTCGCTATGTTTCCCTGGCGGAGCTTGCGTTGTTCGGTGCTGCCCCGGGTTCCCTCGGAGATTTGTGCCGGGCGACTTCGGGGGAGGGAGAGACGGAGCCCAAGCAAATCGGAGAGGGAACCCGGGGCAGCACCGGACCGCAGGACCCTACTGAAACATAGCGACATTTGTGAGAGACGACGCTACGGGTTGTTCGTTGCGGGCAGGGTGAAATAGAAGGTCGACCCCTCCCCCAGTTCGCTCTCCACCCAGATGCGTCCCCCGTGATTCTGTATAATCTTCCTGGCGATGGAAAGCCCGATGCCCGTACCGGACACCTCCTCGGGCTCCAGGGTGTAGAAGATCTGGAACACCTTTGCCTGGTGCTCCGGCGGGATGCCCGGACCGCAGTCGCTGACCCGAAACACATGCTCCTTATCTCCCAAGGCACATCCGATCTCGACGGTAGCGCCTGCCGTCCGGTCCGTGTATTTGATCGCGTTCTCTACCAGATTGTACAGGACCTGATAGAGCCGGCTTCGGTACCCCTGGACAAGGGCAAAGGGGCCTTGCTTCCGGAGGACGATCCCTTTTTCCTTTGCAAGGGGCTCCGCGTCCCGAATGACCGTTTCCACCAGGGCCCCTGTGGAGACCGTTTCAAAGGGGATGAGGGTCTTGTCGGCTCGGTAGAATTCCAGCAGGTCGGCGACCATCCTGTCCATTTTGTTCACGTTGATGCGGATCCATTCCAGATACTCCAGGCCTTTTTCGCCCAGGCAGGAAGAAGCAACCCTGTGCAGCCGGGTCACCATGCCTCCGATCACCAAAAGGGGGGACTTGAAGTCGTGGGTGATCGAATAGATGAGACTCTCCAGTTCCTCGTTCTTCTTCTCCAGGTCCGACGCGTAGCTGTGGAGCTGATCCTCCATCCTGGCCCGCTCACTCACGTCCCGGAACACCCCATCCATGCCGGTGGGCCATCCCCTGTCGTCGATCAGAATGTGCGCGTTCACGGACATGGCAAGGACCTGGCCGTCCCTCCTTCGCAGATGGACGATGTGATCTTCCAGGAACCCGTTCTCCCCGAGCTCCTTCTCGAAACGCGTCCATTCGGAGCGACTGGCGTAGAAGGGTCTCAGCTTTTTCCCGAGCAGAGCCTCCGGCTTCTCGAACCCGAGAATTCTGGCCCCGGCGCGATTCAAGGCCACGATCTTTCCCTCATCACCGATTCGACAGACGATGTCCTGCATGTTGTCGAACAAGTCCCGGTAGTCCTGTTCGGAGGACCGCAAGCGATCCTCCAAGCGCTTGCGAACCGAGATATCGGTGATGTTTGCGAGTGTTCCGGTGCACTGTCCTTCCGCGTTGAAGCGGGGCGCTCCCCGCATGAGGCAGGTGATCTGCGCACCATCCCGCCGCGTCATCTGGATCTCATAGCTCCCCAACTTCTCTTCCATGCGGTTATCGATCTGCTTGACCAAGATCTCACAGTTGTCCTCATCGAACAGCTCGAAGGCGGAGGTGCCCACGAGGTCGGATATGCCATAGCCCAGAAGGCTGGCCAGTTTCTCGTTGGCGAAAAGGATGCGGCCCTGGGCGTCAAGGACCCAGAAGCCGTCGTTCATCGTTTCAATCAGGCTCCGGTAGTCGGCCTTTGACTCGGCCAGCTTTCGGCTCTTGGCCTCGACCTCTTCCTCGAGCTCCTGCACCTTCTCGCGCCAGGGCTCTATCCTCCTCCGTTCCCGATCCTCCCGGACGCTCAAAAGACAGAGCGGGTCCGTGTCTCCCGATGGACGGATAACGCGTAGCCGCGCGATGCAGGCCAGCCAGAAACCTTCCGCATCCCTGATGCGAAGGCCTACTTCGGGTTCGCCGGTCTTCGGGGGCGGAGATCCCTTCTCGAAAAAGAACTCCATGGCTTCGATGATTTCCGGGGAATCCTCAGGATGCACGAGGCCGGAAAGGGGGCGACCCTGGGCAGGGGAGTCCGGGGTCCCAAATCGATTGGAAGACGATTCATTCCAGTAGCGCAGGATACCGGCTGTGTCGACGACCATCAGGCAGTCTTCCAGATGGTCGAGAACCCCAACGATTTGCGATACGGACAGACCCGCCGATTCCTCGAGCGGTTCACCCGGGTTCTTGGTTCTCTCGAATGGCACGATGAAACCCGTCGTAAGGGTTGATGCCGGACAAAGGCGCCGGCGTTATCCAAAAGAGGCTGGCCGGAACATCCAACTCGGCTCGAGAAACATCCGGGCCAGCTCGTTCTGCTGGGTTCACGCACAGATCGATTCGCAGTGCGGAAGCGTGTGTGAGGATTCCTTTCGATTTTCCAGCAAATACCGCCCTTCGTCAAGGGCAATCTCGACATCCCTGCTGAGGCAGGCTCGTCAGCCGCCGAAGCTTCTCACCACCTCTCTTGCGGCCACGTAGGCAAAAAAAAAGCAGCGTGGCCACCAGGGACCGAACCGAGTCACCCAACCTTCCAGCAACGAGGATCCCGGGGGCGAGCATCGCAAAAGCGGATGAAGCCATTCCATTCTTGTTCGACTCGTTCACGAGGAGAGAAGCCTCCATGGGCAATACGATTCAGTTCCCCTATGATTCCAGATCTCCAGGGAAGTGCAAGCCCCCTGCACCCTCCCCCCTCCGCTTCTTTCCATGCCCTCCCGGCATGCATCCTGCACGCCGACCCCCTTTTTTGCGCCATTGCGGGAAATCGAGTAAGGTAGAAGGTTCAATGCACTCAGCTAATCCTCCAAAGTGGCTCATTCTTCTTGGGCTCATCCTCCTGCTTTTTCCCAGCCTGGCTTCGGCACAGGCGGAGGGTTTGACGGTCGCCCGCATCGATCTACGCACCAAGTACGACGCCCCGCCTCCCGAGACATTCCTGCCCCTGATTCCACTGAGGGAAGGCAGCCGGACAACCGTCGACAAAATCCGGTCCGTCGAGAAGACCCTCAAGGCGAGCGGGCTCTTCCAATCTGTGTCGGTCGAGGTAGAAGAGACGCCCGAGGGGATCTCGGTCCTGTTCGACCTCTGGCAA
>JAQYVQ010000270.1 GCA_030145435.1 Syntrophobacteria bacterium
TGGAATCCGGGGCGAATTCTGCAGGTGTCAGGCAGTTACTGGGAAACATGCACGCTTCACGCGGGCGTCAAGCTCGATCTTTTCACCCTTCTTGGGGACGACTCGCTGGACGGCGAGGAAATCGCCGGGAGGCTGGGGGGAGACCTGCGGGGCGTCTCCATGCTCCTCAACGCTCTCACAGTCATGGGTCTTCTCTCCAGGTCGGACGGGAAGTACACCAACACGCCTGCGGCCCGGTCCTTTCTCTCGAGAGACTCGGCGCGGTATCTCGGGCATATGATCCGGCACCACCACCACCTGGTGGAGTCCTGGGCCCGGCTCGACCGGGCCGTCCTTTCGGGCGAGCCTATTCGTGAGCGTCCGACCTTCGCTCCCGAGGAATTCCTCGAGAGCTTCCTCTTGGGCATGCACACCCTGGCCATGCAGTTGGCGCCGCAAGTCGTCGAGGCGGTTGATCTTTCCGGAAGAAACCGCCTGCTCGACCTTGGGGGCGGGCCGGGGACCTATGCGATTCATTTTTGTCTAAAGAATCCGGGGCTCAAGGCAACGGTCTTCGATCTGCCGCCCACGCAGCCGACCGCGGAGAAGACCATAAGCGGGTTCGGCCTCGCAGACCGCGTCGATTTCCGGAGCGGCACCTACCTGGCAGACACGCTGCCCGGAGGCTATGACGTCGCATGGCTCTCCCACATCCTCCACGGAGAAGGCCCGGAAGAGTGCCGGATCATCATCGACAAGGCCGTCTCCGCCCTGCAACCCGGCGGAATGATTGTTGTCCACGAATTCATTTTGGATGACCGTTCCGGGGGGCCTCTGTTTCCAGCACTTTTCTCCCTCAACATGCTCGTCGGCACGGCGAACGGGCAGGCCTATTCCGAGAAGGAAATAGGAGACATGCTCGCAGGCGCAGGGGTCCGGGAGATTCGCCGCCTCCCCTTCCGGGGCCCGAACGATTCGGGGCTGATTGCCGGGAATCTGTGAGGGGGAAAAGACATTGTTCTATCTTGTTGATCTCTGCGCAGATTTTCGCTAATGTTTTGTGAACTATCCCCGATATAGACTAATAGACACTAAAAAAAAACCACGAAAAACACTCAACGAATCCGCATCGTTCCCGCGAGTAAAGAGAAGAATGAGAAGACCACGCCTTGTTTTGTTTCTGTTGATCTGCATCCTGTCTGCAGGATGCAGCAAAGACGAGTTCTACTACGAGGGAAAATCCACGAGGCAATGGGTCAAGATGCTGAAGGACAAGGACCCGGAGGCAAGACGGTCCGCAGTCGTTGCCCTGGGCAACATCGGCCCTCAGGCCGAGGCGGTCGTGCCCGCCCTCGTGCGCACCCTGGATGACAGAGACCGGGTCGTTCGCGTGCAGGCCATCATCGCCCTGGGCGGGATCGGCCCGCAGGCCAGGCAGGCCGTGCCGGCCCTCACGGCGGCCGTGAAGGACCGTGACAAGTGGATCAGCCTGCACGCCGTGTCCGCCCTCGGGAAAATGGGCCAGGGCGCCAGGGACGCGGTTCCGGTGCTCATCTCGGCCCTGAAGGCCCGTGACCGAAATGTCCGGCTTCACGCCGTGGCTGCCCTGGGCGAGATGGGCCCGCAGGCCAAAGAAGCCGTGCCGGCCCTGGGCGAGGCCCTGCGGGACGTCCGCATCCGCGACGAGGTCCTGAAAGCGCTCGAGAACATCGGCCCGAATACGCCCGAAGCAGCATCGGCCTTCGTCAATGCGCTAAAGATCGAGGGGCTCCGCATGTTTGCCACCGAAAAACTGGAGCGAATCGGGAGGGACGCCGTTCCAGCGCTCATCGAGGCGCTGAAGGACGAGAATGCCGACATCCGTGCGACCGCGGCCAGAATCATAGGGAATATCGGCCCACAGGCCGCCGAGGCGGTCCCGGCCCTCACCGCGGCCCTGCAGGACACGGACAGGGGCGTCTCCGTACAGGCGGCCGTCGGGCTCGGCAAGATCGGCCCGCGCGCCAAGGTTGCGGTGCCGGCACTGTTTGAAGCCCTGAAAAACCCGCAAATCTATGAAGTCAGCATGAAGGCGCTGGAGAAGATCGGCTTAGACTCGAAGGCCGCCATCCCGGCATTGATCGAGGCGTTGAAGTACGAGGATCTGCGTACTTATGCTGCCGACCGATTGCTGAACATCGGCCCGGAGGCGGTTCCGGAACTCATCAGGGCCCTGGAGGGCGACTACGGGCCCATCCGTGAATACGCCGCCTGGATCCTCGGCAAGATGGGCCCGGACGCGCGGACGGCGATCCCGACCCTGACCGAGGCGTTGTGGGACAAGGACAAGCGCGTACGCGGCACCGCGCAGAGAGCCCTGGAAGATATCCAGCGATAGGACCCCCACCTCCCATTTTCGCCGATTATGTTTCATGATATCATGTGCGATTGCAGGAAGGATCCGGTTCGTTATCGCCTGTTTCTGAAACACTTTTTTCTTATCCAGGAGATTGTGATGGCCCAAGAGACCTTCAGCATGTCCGGCTTCCGCAACTTGTCCGTTGAAGAGCGTCTGTCCCTGCTGGTGCAGCAGGGGGAATTGAATGATCAGGACGTTCAACTGCTCGTCGCAGCACAAGAAGCCGTTCGGGTTGCTTCTACCACGGTGGAGAACGTGATCGGCGTTGCCTATATACCTCTGGGCATTGCCACCAACTTCGTGATCGACGGCAAGTCGGTGCTCGTCCCGATGGCGATCGAAGAGCCCTCCGTCATCGCAGCGGCCTCAAACGGAGCCAAGTTCTCGCGGGAAGGGGGAGGAATCACGACAGAATGCGATGACCCCTGGATGATCGGGCAGGTGGAGATCCGGGGCGTCCCGGATGTGGCGGCTGCGATAGCGCGGCTGAGGAGTGAAAAGGCGAACCTGCTCGATAAGATGGACCAGATCCATCCTCGCCTGCAGGCGCGGGGCGGAGGCGCCCGGGACATCGAGTGTCGGGTCCTGGACGAGCCGAACGGTCACATGGTCGTGCACCTTCTTCTCGACTGCAGGGACGCCATGGGGGCGAATCTCATCAACACGGCCTGCGAGGCCATGGCGGGCACCTTCGAGGAGATCACAGGAGGAAAGGTCGGATTGCGCATTCTTTCCAACCTCGCAGATCGGCGTTGTGTGACGGCTCGCGTGCGCATTCCGGTGGACGCCTTTGTCACGAAAAACTTTTCCGCCGAAAGAGTGGCCGAAGGCATCGTGGCCGCCTCGCACTTCGCCGAACTGGACCCCTACAGGGCCACCACCCACAACAAGGGAATCATGAACGGGGTAGACGCGGTCATCCTTGCCTCGGGTAACGACTGGCGAAGCATCGAGTCCGGGGCCCACGCTTTCGCCTGCCGTGATGGATCCTACAAGCCTCTGGCGATCTGGAGGCTCGAGGAGGCGGAGGACGGCCGTTTTGTAACGGGCGAACTCAAGCTTCCGATGGCGGTCGGGATCGTTGGAGGCGGCGTGTCCGTAAACCGGATCGCCCAGGCCTGCCTGAAGATCATGAAGGTTCAGAGCGCATCGGATCTGGGAAGGATTGCCGCAGCCGTGGGGCTCGCCCAGAACCTGGCCGCAGTCCGTGCCCTCGCTACGGAAGGCATTCAACGAGGGCACATGTCCATGCATGCCCGGAGCATCGCCCTCACCCTGGGCGCAAGAGGCGAAGAACTGCCGCACGTGGTTCGGGATGTGGTCAAGAAGGGGGAGATCACGACCGACGCCGTCCAGAGGGCACTGACCGATCTTCGAGGGCCGGATGCAGGGTTGACACGGGCGATCAACAAGGCGCTCGGCTACGCACTGGACACCCAGGAGGCGAGCGGAAAATGGTCGGGCCTGTCCAGCCCTCGGATCTTCGAGACGGCCATCGGGGTGGTCGCCCTGGACAAAACGGGCGAATACGAGGAGGCCGTGCAAAAGGCCCGGCTCTGGCTTCGGGGGCAGGCCATTCAGGATCATCACCAGGTTGCGCAGACCTACGAGCAAATGGCCTACTCCCTTGCCATGGAGCGATTTGGCGCCATCGATCTCTCCGACCCCCTCCTGTTCGATCCGGTCTTCCTGCGCAAAACCGAGACCCTGGCGGCCCT
>JAQYVQ010000113.1 GCA_030145435.1 Syntrophobacteria bacterium
ACAGGGGCGTCCGTTCTCCACCCACGTAAGCCAGCACCGGGCTTCCGGTGGGATCCATGGTCAGGCCGCAGCCTGTCATTGTGTCGGTCTCGTGGACTGTTTCGATATTCCACGTCCAGCCGTCATAGGCGGCGTAGCGAATCCAGTACACCGTGCCGGAAACCACGAAGTACGCGATGCTGGGCTGCCCCTGCCCGTTGAAGCGAAGCTCGTTCAGTTTGCCCACACTTCCGTTGTCGTCCACCACCTGGATGTCCCAGTCCCCGGCGATGGCCCCGCCAGGGATGACATAGCCACCGCCCCCGCTTGGATTGCCTTCGCCCGCCTGGTCTGTGATGCCTCCCGTCCCGCACGCGGACAACAGCATTCCGACGAGAAGTAAAGAGGCGTAACGAACCTTCAAGGAATTTTGCATCGACATGGCTGTTCCCTATTCTTCCTCAAGGGCTTCGATTTCCGAATCGTCGAAGGCGACCACATCCATCCGTCCGGCCGCCGCCAGGAAATCCGGATGCACGTATTGCGACGTCGAGGATTCGAGGGCCTGCCGATTCGCGATCTCGGACAGGGACTGCCTTGCCTGCTGGAAGTTTCCGTATCCTTCGTTCAAGACCACGAGATTCGCCCTCGCGTCATCCATGCCGGAATCGAGGTCCAGGGCCTTCTGGAAGAACGTGTAGGCCTCCTGATCTTCCGCCTTTGAGAGGCGAATAAGGCCGAGAAGGTTCTGGCTCTCGGGGTCCTGTGGATTCTTCTCCAGGATGCGGTGCAGTACGAGAGAGGACAGGTCCACCTGGCCCTGGTCTGCGTAGGCGACCGCCAGGGACTCCAGAAGAGCGGGGTTCCCCGGGTCTGCGTAGAGGGCCTCCAGCAATGTCTTCGGGGACTGTGATGCATCCCCTTCTCCGGAGCGGAGCAGGACAGCGCCCCTTCGGATCGTGGGGGGCATTGAACCGTTGTTCAGCACAGCGTAACAGGCGGTCACTTCGGGACAGAAAATCCCCAGGTGATAGGCCTTTTCGAGGGCTGCTCTCCTGTACTGCAGGGCCTTCTCCCGGTAGGGCCGCACCTTATCATCCAGCAGTTGCCTGTACTGCTGTTTTTGTGACATGTCCAGCCCCTTCGGCTCGGGCGCCTCGAGGAAGAATCGGGAAATCTCGTCGTTCGCCTCGGCAGCCATCATGAGGGAGGCGATCGTCCATCGGGGGCTCCCGTACTGGGCCACCTCCAACCCGGCCCCCTCCACGGTCTGGTGGGCTTTCAGCTTCTTCTGGATCAGGGCGTTCTCGATCTTGTTCCCCTTGATAGCGATCTTCTTGAAAACGGCCATTTCCCGCCCGGCTCGATAGAACCGGACCTGTGCCGCATAGCCCCTCGCTTCAGGTGTTACGGAAGCCGGCGCAGAAGCAGCCTTCTTGGCATACTGCTCGTCCAGCTTTTTGAACACCTCCATCGCCTCGGTACGCCTGCCGTTTTGATACAGCGTATCTCCGTACAGGAACACCCACTTCAGTTCCTCCGGCTCTCGGCTCATGAGGGCTCGGGAGCGGGAAAGGATCTGGGATGCGTCTTTGAGTCCTTCGTACTGATTCAGAAGTTCCTTCTCCACGTCCAATTTCTGTGCGGCCGGAACCAGGGGCTGGGCCTTCTTGTAGTTATTCACGGCGGCCACGTGATCCCCCATCCACCCCTGGAGCTTGGCAGCCCGCATGAGGTAGTCCGCCTGCTCGGTCCCGCCGACCCCTTCGGCCGCCTTTTCCGTGTACGCTGCCGCACTCGGGAAATCGCCCGCCTCGAGGTAGAAATGGGCCATCGTGGCCAGCACGTCCTGCCTGCGCTTCGCGTCCTGCGTCTTGGCCAGGATCTGCTTTCCCCTCTCGAGCACCGTGGGGATGTCCTCGGATTCCTTGGCCACCACGAAGAGGTTGAAGAGCGCAAGTTCCTGTAGTCCGCTGTCCTGGGCTTCTCTCCCCAGTGCGAGCAGGGCCTCATCCGAGCCCTCGGCGCCGTCTTTGACCTTGACCGTAAGTTCCTCCAGATGCCTATGCTCCGCAGCCGAGAGGATGTTGCCCACTTCCCCCCGGAACTTCGGGTCGGTGATACGCTGGTTCGCCAGCATGGACCTCGCGTCCTGGATCAGGCCGTCCAGGTCGTCGAGGCTCTTGTGGATGTCCAGGACCAGGTGCCCGGCCGCCGATGCCTCCTTGGAGTCCGGGTACCCCTGGATGAATCCCTTGAACCCCTCGAGTGCGGCCTTGTAGTCTCCCTGCTCGTAGGAGACCCACGCAACGTTGAACGCAACCTCGGGGGCCTCTTCCGCACTCGGATAGGCGACAATGTACTGGCTGCCGACCTGGCGCAACCCCTGCCTGGCCTCGAGCTTCTGGAGGTCGTCCAGATCCTCCTGCTCCTTCAGGGCCTTGTAGAACGAGGCGACCGAGCCATACAGGCACTCCTGGGCCGACTTCTGCGGGGCCGGAGGCTCCGCACGGGCAACCCGCTTCTCCTCGGGCTTCGGAGACACCTTGGCGGCAACGTCCTTCTTCTTGTCCGGAGAGCCCTCGGCTACCTGTTCTCCCTCTTTCTCCGCAGATCCTTCGGCCACCATCTCCTCTTCCGGGACTTCCGATTCTTCGGCGGCTTCCTCCTCCTCGACCTCCGGGGGTTCGGGGGCGGCAAGCTTCTCATAGGCGAGGGCTGCCTGGAAATAGCGCCCTCCCTCATACAGGGCCTCCGCCTGGTTCTCCAGGATGTCACGCGCCTGTCTGCCCTTCTGGAAGAAGTCCAGGTAGTAGGCATAGGCATCCGCGGCCTGACAGAATTTCGCTTTGTCCTGCTTCTCCGCGGCCAGCAGATGGAGCCGGGTGGCCATGTCTCGGGCGTAGACCTCGAACTCCTTGTTCAGTCGCTCCTTTTCCGTCGGGTCTGCCCGCCAGGAGTATTCCACCTGCTCCAGCACCCCGATCAGGGCCTGAACGCTCTTCTCCGGGTCCTGCATGTCCTTCGCCCTCTGGGCGCAGGCAAAGAGCTTCTCCGCGTACGCGATATTCTTCTGCGCGTTCCGGGAAAGAGAAATCATCGTTCGGTACACGTCGGCCGCGGCCGCCCAGTTTTCCTTCAGGAAGTATCGATGTCCCAGCTTGCTGAGGACGGCGAGGTAAATAGACTTCGAGTCGCTCAGGTCCGCGAAATACTCCAGGGCCTCCTCTGGGGGCTTGACCTCGGTGTAGCAGTAGGCCAGGTCCATCAGCGCTTCACGGCGTAAGTTGATCCGTTTGTAGGCATCGATTTCGGTCTTCAGGTCGTCATAACGAGGATCCTTGACCAGCGTTTCGAGCAGCTCCAGGGCCTCCGGAAACCTGCTGCCGTTGATGTGACACCAGGCCATCTTGTAACGGGCCATCCCGTGCACATGGCTTTCGGGCGCGGCCAGGATCGTCAGGTACGCTTCCTCCGCCTTGTCGAGGTTCATCGAGTCGAAGTGGTAGTCACCGATCAGCAGGTAGGTCTCCAGCCTGTAAGGACTCTCCGGAAACCGTTTCACCAGGTCGGTGTAGGCGTTTATCATCTTGTCGAACTGGCCCATCTCACGGTACTCGTGGGCCATGAAGAAGATGACCTTGTCCTGGTACGCGTACTCGGAGAATTCGTCCAGGATCTTGTTGTACAGGTCGATCGCCTTGGTCTTGAGCAGGTTCGCCTCCAGGACCACGACCGCCTTGGACTCGGTCGGATTCTCGACCCGCTTCAGGTGATAGAGGATCCGTGATTTCTCAATGTAAAGGTCTGCCAATCGAAGATAAAGATCCGGCAGATAAGGGCGATGCATCGACTGCTGGATCAAGTCGCGCGTGCCTCCAATCGCGTTCTCCACGCTTTCCTGGTCTCGGGAAAGCTGCTGGAGCAGCCGTTCCCGGTCGACTTCCTCGTCGGCCAGGGCAAAAGGCCCGACACCCGCCAATACAATCACCAGGACAAGAACCAGCTTCCAATGCTTTCGAACCATATCACCCACGGCACACCTCGTTACTTTTCGTCATTTTCCACTTGGACTTTCTGGTTTTTCTTTGCCGGCACCTCTTCCCCCAGCCACTTCTCCGGCACATCGCAGTAGTCCTCGATGAGGAAGGTGTAATCATCCAGCTCGTCGCTCCAAAACTCACCCTCGAAGGCGAAGTAGGTGCTCCTCGAGAACTTCGGGATGCTCGCTTCCTTGGCCTTGCCCTCCCCCTCGAGGCCTTCGCTGTAGTACATCTCCTTGACCTTCTTGTACTGGTGCATACCCGATTCGTAGGCCAATAGATTCGCCTGCTCCTGGTAGTCGAATAGGATTCGTTTCAGGCGCTCTACCTCCCGGTTCCACACCTTCTCGCGGCGTCGCTCCACCTGTGCCGTCTTCAGGTCATAGATGGGCCGGACGTACTCGAGGAAGGCCTCGGATACCGTCAACTCCCCGAGGGTGGTGTTCTCGTCGGCCAACTCCTTCAGGTAGGCGTCGACCCGTTGGACGGGTGGCAGGCCCCGCAGAATCCTGTTCGCCTGCGGGTTTTCGGTGAGATCTCCCCGTTGTCGGATACAGTGCAGCACCTCGCCGTAACGGTTCTGGAAGGCATCGAGTGCGCCTCGGGCCGCCCCGTAGTGACAGTACTGCATGTAGATGAGCGTCTGAAGAAGGTACTGCTCCGGCTTGAACAGGCGCTGGAAGGAGGGGGCCGTGAAGGCCACGAGCAATCCCATCGACTTCTTGAAGTCCCTCTCCCGGAACTTGGCCCAGGCTTCCTCAAGGATCACGTCCGCCAAGGTGTACTCGGGTGCCTCGATTTCACGGTAGAGGCGGTAGGCATCCATGAACTCGCCCTGTTCGTAGAGCACGCGTGCCAGCGCCTTCTTCGCGTCGTTCCTTACCGGCGTATCCACGCCGGGGTTCTCGGCCACCGTCTCCAACAACCCGCGGCATTCTTCAACCTGATCCGTCTTCAGGGCCCAGAGGGCCTCGAGGATCATGGCGCGGTAGAAATACTCGTCCTTCCCTTCAAGCTTCTCCATATGGGTGGATGCCCATCGCGGGTAGCCGTTCCGGAAGTCCATCAAGGCCTGATAGTAGTGGACGAAGTTGTTCAATTCCGGCGGAAGCGTACCGAACTCCTTCTCGTAGAGGAGTTCCTCCACGATCGTCCGCTCGTCATAGATCTCCTCGTGGGTGATCTTGCTCAGAGCATCGAGCGCCTGGAGCGTGACGGTCCGGTCCATGGAAGACCGAACGATGTCTGCGTAGTACTCGGTGGCGAGCTGTTTCAGGCCGAGTTCCCTCGCACAGGCGGCGGTGCTGAGCTGGGCCAGGACGTACCCGTCCTCGTGACCCTGCCTCTCCGCCGTGAACGCCCAGAAGCCTTCCATGGCCGTGTCGTATCTCTCCTCCGCCATTTCCCGGAGGGCGGGGTAGAGCTCCTCCGCTGCGTCCGGAAAGGGGATGGGGGCTCCCTTTTTCGACCACGGCCATCCGCTCGCCTCTTCCAGGCAAAGGAAGAGGAGAAGCAGTGTCAAGAGAAAGACAATCCTCTGAATCTGAACTTGATTCGTTTCCTTCAATGTCGCATCCCTCTCAAGGCGCCTTCTCTGAGGCTCGGTTCATGCCCTTCCCATCCCTCACTCATCCGAATACGAGAATTGGGGCATCCGGAAATTCCAGGCCAGGCCCAAAGCAAAATAGGCTGCATTGTCGACGCCGCCGTCGACGAAGTTCATGTAGTCTCTCATGTCCAGCCGGACCGAGAACTGGTGGTTGATGAAGAAGCGAAGGCCGATCCCGAAATTACCGGAGAAATAGTATTGGGTGTCTTCTGCGAAGCCCTCTCTTCCCGTACGCACGGACTCCTTGTACTGGGCAATGCCGGGCCCGGCGGTCAGATAGAACTCCATCTGAACGACGTGGCGGTTCAGCCAGGTCATCTTGCCGTAGAGGGGCACGAAGACGACGTTGCTGTTGGCCAGGAACTGGACCTCACGGAAGGAGGTCACCTCGGCGTCAAAGATGTTCTGAAGGTCCTTTTTCAGGCCCGTGTCGATGTTGTTGGAATAGGTGAATTGGATAGCCTCCCACGCAAAATGGTGCGAGAAGTGGTAGGTGTACCCTCCGCCGATGGTGACACCCTTGTACATGGCGTCCATGGGCAGGACCCCGACGGCTCCGTACAGCTCGTGCTTCAGCTGGTACCCCTTCTTCTGGACGGCGTACACCCTGCCCCCCTCTCCGTATCCGGTTTCCTCAGCCGCCGCGGACACCAGGGGCGCAAACACCAGGCCACACAGGACCATCCAGAACCCGACCTTCAGACATCGCTTGCTCTTCATCAGCTCCTCTCCCTCAAACTCGTGAACTAGAAACCCATGCTCTCGAACAGGAACGGAAAGGTCACGAGCACTTCCTCTCCGCCCTTCGGCCGTGGAAAGTTCCACGTCAGGACCTGTGCCTGTAGACAAGTGTGTAGATCGGAAGAATGGCCTATGTTCGTGAATTTGACCTTCGCGTATCGGACGGCGCCGTCGAGATTAATCAACCACTCCATCAGGATCTTGCCCGAGATGCCGGCATTGTGGAGCAGCTCCCTCTCGTAGCAGTCCCGGACCTCGTCGAGATGGGCGTTGACCACCTTGAGCACGGCCTCGCGGCTCATGCCTCCCCGGATGGAGATCTTCGCCTTTGGCGGCTCATGGACGACGGCCCGGACCTCCCCGGAGCCCCTTGAAGCCATGGCCCCAAGGGTACCGTCGCCGTTCTTGATCAGCTGCGCGGCCCCCACGGTTTCGATCTCATCGCTCGTGGGCACCTGGATCTCCGAGGTTGCCAGCTTCCCGGCAATACCGGCCAGGTTGAAGGTGGTCGTGTCCGAGGGCACGGCTACAGCGTCCAGGTTGGTTACAGCTGCAAGGAGGATCTCGCTGTTGCCCTTTGCATTCAGGACACCCGCATCGGGGCTGCCCAGGGCTGCCAGCAGGCCGGTTTGGGCCACATCCACTTGCTTCTTCCCGCCGCCGCTCGCCTTCCCCTTTGTCGGGACAGGGCTTTTCTGGGCGGACTTCGGAATGCGGTGCTTCGAAGCGACCTTGGGCGTCGGTTTTGGCTTGGGGGCCTTCTTCTTCGCCACCGGCTTCGGCTTCTCGAGCTTCTTGGGTGGAGGAGGTGGCTTCAGCGCCTTGAGCGCATCCGGATCAATCCGGGCGAACTGGTCCGTCCGGTTGTATCCTTCGAGGGTCGTGTCCGGTACGACCAGGCCGATCACCATGATCAGCAGGAGGTGGGACAGCAGGGACATGGAGACCAGCTTAAACTGACCCATGCTGACGTTCGGCCGAAGGGGCTGGGCCACCGGCTTCGGACGGGGGGACACGTACCGTACCATGTACCGACCGGAATTCACCCGGAGCACGGCCCACGTGTCGGCAGGCAGGGGAAGCCAGGACGCCTTGCCAGTCAGCCCGAATCGTCCTCGCTTGCCGCCCCGAAGATCCCAGATGTCCTGCGACCCTTGCTCCGAATACAGTCTTCCCTTGACCGTGTCCCGGATGTGGAGTTCTGCCAGCCCTCCGTTCTTGAGCCGCACCAGCTTGAAGTTGGGGGGAACCCCACCGTGCCTCTTCCAGAGACTCCGGGACCACCCCTGTCGAATCGTGTAAGCGGCACCGCTCTCAAGATATCCGACATCCTGGACATCGCTTCCGCGGAATCGCACGACCTCCAGCGCCCTGTGATCCCCTCGGGGCGCCTTCGACGGCTG
>JAQYVQ010000269.1 GCA_030145435.1 Syntrophobacteria bacterium
GCGCTCACCGCCACCGGACCGTTGTCGGCGATGCGCCTTGCGAAGCGCTCGGCCGTCGCCATCAACTCCTCGTGGGGAACGACGTAGTTCACCAGCCCGATTCGGTGCGCCTCTTTGGCGTCCATCTTCTCGCCGGTCAGGAGGATCTCCATGGCCTTGCAGTGCGTAAGCTCGCGGGGTAACCTCACCGTTGACCCCCCGAAGGGGAACAGTCCCCATCTGACTTCCTGGAGGGCAAAGACGGCCTTTTCCGAGGCAATGCGGATATCCATGCCGCAGAGCATCTCCAATCCACCCGCGATGCAGTATCCGTTCACCGCCGCCACGACCGGTTTCCAGAGATCGAAGTCCCGGAGCATGGCCGCTTGAAACATCTCTCCCATCTCACCCTTCAACAATCCGGCCACGCCATCCGGTGATCCCGTGATTTGCGGGATCAAGGAACCGAGGTCTGCACCCGCACAGAAAGAGTTCTCCACCCCGGTGATGATGGCCACACGCATGGAGGCATCATCCCGAAAGTCCATCCATGCCTTTGCCAGGGCCTCCACGTGTTCCAGATCCATGGCATTGCGGGCCTCGGGCCGGTTGAACGTGATGGTTGCAATATGATCTTTCTTTTCAACCTCGATCGTCATGATTGCCTCCTTGGCCGAAACTTGGGCAGGGAAATCTCCGGCGTGATCTCCTCGAACACGACCTCCACCGGCATCCCGATACGAACCGCTTCCGGGCTCACCTCCACGATGTTGCTGATCATCCGGCACCCTTCATCGAGGTCCACCAGCGCGACGGTGTACGGAACATCCGGTTCGAAGGGTCGGCTCGGCGCGCGATGGATAACCGTGTATGAGTAGATGGCGCCCTTCCCTTTCGCCTCCACCCACTCGAGCTCCGCGGACAAGCAACTCCTGCAGGAGGACTGGGGATAGAACTGATGGACGCCGCAGTTCGGGCAACGCTGTATGAGGAGCCTTCCCTGTTTTGCCGCCTCCCAGAACGGGCCTGTCACATGATCGGGCACGGGTACCGGCTTTTCGTATGCTTGCATATCTTCCCCTCAATCCGTTCCAACGATCAGCGCAGTGTGGGATGAGAAATGGCCGCCCAGGCCGTTGATCAGGCCCACGCGGGCATCCTTCACCTGCCTTTTCTCCTCTGCCTCGCCGCGGAGCTGCTTGACCGCTTCGATGATGTGGAAGAGGCCCGAGGGCGTCCCGGGATGACAGTGTGCGTGGCAGCCTCCGTGGGTCACGATCGGTATCTCTCCGCCGATTTCGATCCTCGTCCCTCCTTCCACGAATCTGCCCCCTTCCCCCTTTTCGCAGAAACCGAAGTCTTCGAGGAACAGGATGGGCGTGATCGAGAAGCAGTCGTAGAACTCCGCAAAGTCCATGTCCTTCGGCCCAAGGCCGGACATCTCGTAGGCCTGGCGGCCGGCATCGATGGCACCTGTACGCACCAGATCATCGACGAGCGACAAATGCTCCTGGAACGTCCGCGCACCCGCCCCAAGCACGGCCACCGGCTTCTTCTTCAGGTCCCGCGCCCGCTCGAGGCTCGTTACGACGAGCGCGCCGCCTCCGTCCGAGACCACGGAGCACATGTCCTTGGTCAAGGGCCAGGAGATCATCTTCGATGCCAGGACTTGGTCGATCGTCTTGCGCGTTCGCTTCTGGGCAGTGGGGTGCAGGGAGGCATGCTTCCGGATACTCACCGCCACCTGGGCGAGCTGTTCCTGGGTGGTGCCGAAATCGTGCATGTGCCGGGTCGCCGCAAGGGCGTAAGCGCTGATCAGCGTGGGCCCGTACGGAAGCTCGAACTGGGCATGGCCGATACTGGACAAAAGCTCGGTCGCACTCTCCGCGAACATGCTCATCAGACTCTCGTACCCCACGAAAGACCGGATCGAGTCGGCCGAGGCGATGAGCACCGCATCCGCCATGCCCGCGTGGATGGCGTTGGCGGCGCTGATGACCAGCTGGATCTGCGTGGCGCCGCCGATTTGCATGGATGTGGTGAACCGTGGCTGGATCCCCAGATGCTCGGAAACGAGAACGCTGTGCATGATCTCCATCGGGTTCGTGATGCCGGCCGTAAGAACACCGTCTATATCCGTCTTTTCGAGCCCGCAGTCTTCCAGGGCCGCCCCGGCTGCCTCGGCGTGAAGCTGCATCGGGGTCTTGTGGGGCACCGACCCGATCTCGCTCTCCCCGATGCCTACGATCGCTACCTGTCCGCTCCAGCTACTGCTCATTCGTCTTCCCCCTCGTCGGCAAGTAACCGATCAACGGTCTCCGAGACCCAAAGTACACGTGAAAATGAATACGATCATTTAACATGCGGACATTGCGAGGGAGCGACAGCGGCCGAAGCAATCTCCCAGCCCCGCGTTCTCTTGCCCATACAGCCGGGGAATTGCCGCGTCGCTTCGCTCCTCGCAATATCCGGCGTCCATCGGATCTCGAACACGTCACCCTGTCTATGGGCCAGAGCACGTACTAGGCTCGGCCTCAGAGTCCCATCGTCCGGCCCACGACCTCCTTCATGACCTCGGTAGCACCTCCGCCGATGGTGGCGAGCCTTGCATCCCGGTAGGCCCTCTCGATGCCGTATTCGGCCGTGTACCCGTAGCCGCCGTGGAGCTGGATGCACTCGTTGATCACCCGGAGGGCCATCTCGGTGGAGACGATCTTCGCTATCGAGACCTCCTGTGCCGGGTTCCGGTCTTGGTCGAAGAGCCACGCACAGTAGTAGACATACTGCCTGGCCGCCTCGACTTCGCAGAGCATGTCCACGATCTTGTGGCGGGTGACCTGGAATTTGCTGAGGGGCCTGCCGAAGATCTCCCGCTCCTGGACGTACTTGATCGTCTTTTCCAGGACCAGGGCGGCGCCGGCCATGGCGCCTATGGCGGCCACGAGTCGTTCGCCCTGGAAGTTGACCATCACCTCAATGAACCCCTTGTTCTCCTCGCCCAGGAGCTTGTCCTTGGGAACCCGAACATCCTCGAAAGAAAGCTCCGCTGTGTCCGAGGGGTGCATTCCCATCTTGTCGATCTTGCGGCTCACCGAGAAGCCCGGAAGGTCCGTGTCGAGGAGGAAGAGGCTGATTCCGTTGTACCCGAGGTCCGGCGCCGTCTTGGCGGCGAGGATGATCACGTCGGCCCGAGCGCCGTTCGTGATAAAAGTCTTCGATCCGTTGATCACGTAGTGGTCGCCGTCCTTCCTCGCCGTGGTCTTCATGGCCGCTACGTCGGAACCGGCGTTCGGCTCGGTGATCCCCAGAGCACAGATCTTCTCCCCTTGAATGATCGGGACGAGATATTCCTGTCTCTGCTCCTGGGTGCCGACAATGTTGATCGGCGGGGAGGCCATGTCGGCCTGCACCATGAGGGCCATGTTCACGCCGCCGCTCTGGGAGCGAGGCAGCTCCTCGCAGAAAACCACCTTGTAGAAGTAGTCGCACGCGGATCCGCCCACATCCTCCGGGTAGGTGATGCCCAGGAAGCCCATCTCCCCTGTTCGTTTGAAGACCCAGTCCGGGAAGTCTTTCTTCTCCTCCCACTCCTCCGAATGAGGGGCCAGTTCCTTCTCCATGAAGGATCTCACGGTCTTCCGAAAAATCTCGTGCTCTTCCTTGAACCACGGGCTCTTCATGTTCGGTTCCCTCCTTGGCTGTTTCCGGGTTGTACAGGGGAAAAGACCCTCTTGGTGCCGGAAAGAATATACCGGAAGAGCGTTTCCTGGCAAGCAGATAGGAACAGGAGGTAGGCGGCTCGAGCATCCGGACGGCTCTCAGGCACGGG
>JAQYVQ010000300.1 GCA_030145435.1 Syntrophobacteria bacterium
CCTGGACGCGCCGGTGGTGATCCTGATGGCCTGTGACGAGCGGGCCATCGGCGGGCCGCACATCGCGGCAGGCATCGCAGGCCAGAACATGAACCTGGCCGCCATGTCCCTGGGCCTCGGCTTCTGCTGGATCGGTTTCAGCCAGGTCATTGAAATGGTCCCTCACGTAAAGGAGAAGCTTGGGCTGAAAGACCCCTGGAAGATCACCACGGCGATGGTGATGGGGTATCCGAAGTTCAAGCAGGAAGGCATCGTGCCCCGCGAGTTCCGCCCCGTCACCTGGTTCCGGGAGGGAGCCAAAGGGCCGGAGATCGAGGAATAGAAGCCCCCCAGCGCCACCCAAGCGCAAGGTAAAGGGTGAAAGGTGAAAGGGATTGATCAAGTATTGAAGAGGGAATCAAGATGCTTATGTGGGTTTTTGAGGAGGCAAGGAGGTCTTACAATGGCGGAAGAACCGAAGGCGACCTTTTACGCAGATCTGATCGAAGAACAGGGACGGGTTCTCGGCGACAAGCCTTACGTTTTGCATGACGACCAGAAGGTCAGCTTCGCAGAGTTCGACCGGGCCACGTGCCGCGCTGCCAACGGGCTCTCCACCCAGGGGGCCAAACCGGGCGACGGCATTGCCGTTCTCATGAACAACTGTGTCGAGTACTTGTATTTCTTTTACGGAATGCCTCGCGGCAGCTTCTACAGCGTACCCATCAACGTCGCCCTCAAAGGGGAAGGGCTCCGATACATTCTGACCCACTCGGACGTCAAGTACCTGGTGGTCGACGAGGCCCTGTACCCCCGCTTCGCCGAACTCGAGGCCCCGGTCGGCGCGATTGAGAAGGTCTTCGTCCGTCGAACCACGGAAGAGCCTTTGCCGACCGGTACGAGTCCCTTGGAGGAGCTTCTCGATGCCCCCTCCGAGAAACCGCAGATTGCGCTCGACCCGGAGGCCATGACCCACCTGATGTACACGTCAGGGACCACGGGCTTCCCCAAAGGGGTGGTCAACCGGAATCGTTCGCTCAACATTGATGGATTCAAGCTCCTCACGTCCGTCGTCTACAAGCCGGATGACGTTCTCTACACCTGTCTGCCCCTGTTTCACGCCAATGCCCTTGTCCTGACCGCTGGCTTTGCCATGGTCGCGGGTCTTCCCTTCGGCCTGGAGCACCGCTTCTCCGCTTCCCGGTTCTGGGGCTCGATCCGAAGGTACGGTGGGACGACTTTCAATGCGCTGGGAGCGATGGTGCCCATCTTGATGAAGCAGCCCGAAAAAGAGGACGATGCGGGAAACCCGGTCCGCATGGTTTTCTCTGCGGCCTGCCCAGCAAATCTTTGGGAGGCCTTTGAAGAACGATTTGGGGTCAAGATTTTCGAGGGCTACGGCGCCGTGGACGGCGGGGGCGTACTCATCTGGAACTTGGGCGATGGGCCCGTGGGCTCGGTCGGCAGGGTGATGAACTCGGAGTGGAAGCTCGTCGACGACGATAACGTGGATGTCCCCCAAGGGGAAATAGGGGAACTGATCACCAAGGTGGCGGACAAGAAGACCGGGGGTGTCGAATACTACAAGAACCCGGAGGCCAGCCAGAAGAAGATCCGCAAGGACTGGCTCCACTCCGGGGATCTCTTCTATGCGGACAAAGACGGATACCTTTACTTCGTGGACCGCAAGACCGACTCCATGCGCCGCCGGGGAGAGAACATCTCCTCCTTCGAGGTGGAGAACATCGTGGAGAAGCACCCGGCCGTGGCGGAGTGCGCTGCTTTCGGCGTACCTTCAGAGCTTGGGGAGGACGATGTGATGATCTGGGTGAAGCCCAGAGAGGGCGTCGAACTCGACTTGAAGGAGCTGATTCATCACTGCGCGGACAACATGGCCTATTTCATGGTTCCGAGTTACATCGACGTGGTCGAAGACATCCCGAGAACCGGCACATTCCGCGTACAGAAGACCAGCATGAAGAAGCAGGGCGTCAC
>JAQYVQ010000323.1 GCA_030145435.1 Syntrophobacteria bacterium
GTGGCCAGGCAGCCGTGGACCTTGTCTTCGGTGACCTTGATATCCACGGACTCGGCCATGTCGCCAAGGGCCTGGAGCTCCGCCTCGTAGACGCGGCGGATCGCGTCCCATCGAAGGGCCGGCTTGAAGATCTTGCCCACAGGGGTCAGGGGGACTTCGTCGAGGAGGATCACCTCTTTTGGGATGGCGGCCCGTTCACCGACCGTCTTCTTCAGATGCTCGAGGATCTTCTCCGCCGTCAGGTCGGAGCCTTCCTGGAGCTGCACGTAGGCGACGGGTACCTCGCCTGCGTGGGCATCCGGCCTGCCCACGGCGGCGGCCACCTGGACCCCGGGTAGCTGGTAGAGCGGGTCTTCGATCAGGAGCGGATCGATGTTGTGGCCTCCCCGGATGATCAGTTCCTTCTTCCGGCCCGTGAGCCAGAAGGTGCCGTCCGCGTCCTGCCTGCCCAGATCGCCCGTGTTGAACCACCCATCCTCGAGCCAGACGCCCTTGTTGTGTTCCTCCTCGAGATACCCGGGGAAGACGTTCGGCCCCTTGACGCAGACACATCCGATCTCGTCCGTCGCGGCATCGCGCCATCCCGTCGCGTCTTCCACGGAGATCTTCATCTCCTGGTAAGGGATGCGAAAGCCTATGGAGCCCACCTTTCTCTCCCCGAACAGGGGATTGATGGAAGAGACGAGGGTCCCTTCGGTGAGCCCGTACCCTTCCAGGATTTTCATGCCGCTGTGGGCCTCGAATCGCTTGAAGAGCTCGACCGAGAGCGGGGCGGCCCCGCAGATGGCCCACCGGAGGGAAGAAATATCCGTGCCCTCCACCGGGACGTCGAGAAGGACCGAAAGGACGGTGGGCACGCAGGAAAAGGTGACGGCACGGTAGTGCTCCACGATCTTGAAGAAGTTCTGGAGGATCGTGGGGTCCCGGTATCCCATGGGTGAGAGGAGGAGCACGTGGGCGCCGATGGCGAAGGGGAACGCGCCGGTCGCCATCGTTGCATTCGCGTGGAACAGGGGAAGGCCGCACATAATCGTTTCCCCTGGGTTGAGGTACACGGTGAGACCGAGGATCGTGGGGATCGCCACTTCATTGTAATGGGTTCGAGGGGCGAGTTTCGGTGTGCCCGTGGTGCCGCCTGTGTGGTAGATGGAAGCGAGCTCCTTCGGGTCGATGACCCGCCCGGAGTCGAGCTTGTCCCCGCTGTACTTCGAGATCACCTCGTCGTACCCGTAGATGCCTTCCTTCTCGTCGCTGGGCCCCATCACGCGGATGACGGCACGGATGTCGGGCAGTTCCTTGCGAACAGCGAGCGCCTTCTCCCACATGTCCGTGCCCGGGGTCTCCCCGAGGGCCACCAGCACCTTTGTGCCGGCCGCCTCACAGATGTGCTTCATCGTGGCAGGCTCGAGCATCGGATTGATCGGATTTACGATCCCGGCCGCCTCGCCCCCCCAGATGACGTAATGGGTGTGCAGCAGGTTCGGAAGCAGATAGGTGACCACATCGCCCGGGCCGACGCCAAGGTCATGGAGGAGGTTTGCGGTCTGCGTCACCTTGGTCAGGAATTCCGCGTAGGTCACCCGCACGGGCTGATCGAACGGGTCCCCGGAGAGGATAAGGCTCATGGCAGGTGCGTCCGGGTCGA
>JAQYVQ010000376.1 GCA_030145435.1 Syntrophobacteria bacterium
CGATATTTACATGTCACCCCGCTTAGGGGTAGGCTGCCAAAACGATTCATTCCCTGATAGGTGGTTTGCATCCACAGGAACCAGGGGGGAGACGACCGTGGGACAGAAAGACTACTTGCTGGCCATCGACTGCGGCACCCAGAGCGTGCGTGCCCTGCTGTTCGACTTGCGGGGAAATCTCGTGGTCAAGACGCGTGTGCCCATCGAACCCTATTATTCGGTCTACCCGGGATGGGCCGAGCAGGACCCTCTTCTCTACTGGCGATCCCTCTGTGAGGCGTGCCGGCAGCTGTGGTCCCTGGGAACGGTGCCGAAGGAGGCCGTGGCGGGTGTGGCCCTGACCACCCAGCGCGCCACGGTGATCAACCTCGACGAGAAGGGCGAGCCCTTGCGGCCTGCCATCGTCTGGCTGGATCAGCGCCGTGCGGAAGGCCTGGAGCCCGTGGGGGGTAAGTGGGGCCTTGCCTTCAAACTCATGGGCCTGAGCGGTATGGTGGCCCGGTTTCAGGCCGAGGTCGAGGCCAACTGGATACGTGTTAACCAGCCCGACGTATGGGAAAAGACGAGGAAGTTCCTCCTTCTTTCAGGCTTTCTCACGCACAGGCTGGTGGGGCGCTTCGTCGACTCGGTGGGCTGTCAGGTGGGATTCATCCCCTTTGATTTCAAACGGCTGCAGTGGGCAAAGCCGGGCGACTGGAAGTGGAAGGCAGTGCCTGTCGATCCTTCGAGACTGCCCGAACTGGTCCCGCCCGGGCAGCCGCTGGGGGAGATCACGAAGGAGGCGGCGGAGGCTACGGGCATCCCGGCGGGGTTGCCCTTAATTGCCGCGGCGGCGGACAAGGCCTGCGAGGTGATCGGGGCCGGGTGCGTCGAGCCCTCGATCGGGTGTCTGAGTTACGGCACGACCGCCACGATCAACACCACACACCGCAAGTATGTCGAACCGATGCCGCAGATTCCCCCCTACCCTGCAGCGGTACCGGGCTTCTACAGCCTCGAGATTCAAATCTTCCGGGGTTACTGGATGGTGTCCTGGTTCAAGCAACAGTTCGGCCAACGGGAGCAGGCCATCGCCGACGAGCAGGGCATCGAGCCGGAGGCCCTGTTCGACGAGCTTGTCAGCGACATCCCGCCCGGGTCGATGGGGCTCATCCTGCAGCCGTACTGGTCGCCGGGTGTCAAGGTGCCGGGGCCTGAGGCGAAAGGGGCCATCATCGGGTTCGGCGATGTCCACACGAGGGCCCACATCTACCGTGCGATCCTGGAGGGGTTGGCCTACGCGCTGCGGGAGGGCAAGGAAAGAACCGAGCGGCGGACCCGAGTGAAGATAGAAGAGCTCCGGGTGGCGGGTGGCGGGTCGCAGAGCGACGTGGCGATGCAGATCACGGCCGACGTCTTCGGACTCCCCACGGGAAGGCCCCACGTTTACGAGGCGTCCGGCCTGGGAGCCGCCATCGATGCAGCGGTCGGGCTCGGGCTGCACCCGGATTTCGAAACGGCCGTTCGAGAGATGACAAGGGTGGGACGCGTCTTCGAACCCGACCCGGAGGTCCAGCGCGTCTACGACGAACTCTACCGCCGGGTTTACCGGAAGATGTACGGCAGGCTCAGGGGATTGTACGAAGCGATCCAGAAGATAACCGGCTATCCGCAGATGCCCGGATCTTGATTGACTGGCTTCCAGGGTCGGATTAGCACACTGGACAACGCGCCCGCGCCCGAAGAGGTCAAACGGGCTCGGGCGCGCAAGCGGATGAGGGATGAGCCCGCGGCACGAGCCGGGTAGGAACGTACTGTTATGAACTCCCAGGGTGGACCAGGCAAAGAAGGCACGGAACTCATTGGGCTCGAGGGCGCCCGGGATCTCGTGCGTCGCTACATAGCGCCCATGGAGTCCGAAGAGGTTCCCCTCCTCCGTGTACCCGGCAGGGTCCTTGCCCGTGAGGTGTCGGCAAGGACCGACAGCCCCAGCGCCGACGTATCCCTCAAAGACGGGTATGCCGTAAGGTCCGAGGACACGGTTCGGGCCTCGAGGAAGAGCCCGACTCGACTGCGTGTGTTGGGGAGCCGGTTCGCCGGCGAGAGAGGTGAAACGAGGATCCGGCCCGAAGGGTGTGTGAAGATCACGAGCGGGGCCATCCTCCCCGCGGATGCGGATGCCGTGGTGGGCATCGAGTTCTGCACGGAAACCGCGGAAGGCGTCCTCGTCTCGGAGCCGGTTGCTGCGGGCCTCAATGTCCTTGCCCAGGGCACGGATATAGCGGCGGGGGCTGCCTTGGGGGCACCAGGGGACCGGCTCGGCCCAGGAACCGCCGGCTGGCTGGCCGCTGCCGGGCTGGAAGAGGTTCCGGTCTACCGGTTGCCCTCGGTGGCCCTGGTTGCGACCGGGGATGAAGTGGTTGCCCCGGGGGCGCCCCTCGAGCGGGGCCAGCTCTATGCCAGCAACCTCGTTACCTTGTCCGCCTGGCTCGGTGCGTTTGGCATCGCTACGGACCTCGCGATCCTGCCGGACCGGCGCGATGATCTGAGGCAGGAGTTACCCAGGGCGATCGAGGGGCATGATGCCTTGCTGACCAGCGGCGGGGCTTGGGGCAGTGAGCGGGACCTCGTGGTCGGCGTGCTGGAGGAACTGGGCTGGAAGCGCGTGTTTCATCGGGTTCGAATGGGCCCGGGAAAGGCTGTCGGGTTCGGGCTGCTGGAGGGGCGGCCGGTGTTCTGCCTCCCGGGAGGTCCGCCCAGCAACGAGATGGCCTTCCTGCAGCTGGCCTTACCGGGCGTTCTGCGGCTGGCCGGCTGGCAAGGATCTCCCTTCCCGTCCCTGACCGCACGGTTGACCGAGCCGGTGAAAGGCCGGGACATCGACTGGACGCAGTTCAAGAGGGGGAGGCTTCATCGCGGGACAGACGAAGGCTTCTGCGTAACGCCGTACCTCCCCAGGAGTCGCCTGGAGTCGATGGCCCTGGCGGATTGCCTGATAGAGGTCCCGGAAGGGGTGGAGCGATTGGAGGCGGGCGAGTGGGTCAGCGTTCAGATGCTTTCTCTGCCCGCCGCCATGTTCCTATAAGGATAGCAGAGGAGGGGCAGGAACGCCCGTCCTCTCGTGTCCGTTCACTTCTTTCGTCTTCGGATTACTGCTCGTCTTCGGACATCCCGTCCGGGCCGTTGGACGTATAACCTACCCCGGGGTCCTGCGAGGAAGGCGCACACTGATAGGCGGCGCCCGCACTCGTGTCGCCCGTGCTCAGATCCTTCTCGAGGGCCTCCCTGACGGAATCCATGTAATCCTCGGTATTCTGCAGGATGTCGCGGGCCGTCTCGGCGACCTGCTGCTCCGGATGCTCGCCTTCCTCCTGTACCCGGATCACCTCTTCGGCGAGATTCTCGTAATCTGCGTAACCGATGGCGTGCTTGTCATAGTCGCCGATGGGTAGGCCGTAATCCACCGTCTCCCGGAGACGGATGTTGTAGCGAATCGCCGACTCGAAGACATTGCTGCCGAAGGTTTCCTTGACCTTCTGGAGAACTTGTTTGCTGTAACGAGTCCTGTGGTCATACATCGTGATCAGGGCGCGAGGCCGAATCTCATGGCCGAGCTTGTCCTTGATCAACAGGATGATCTCAACGAGTTTTGCGACCCCTCGCAGAGAGAAGAGGCTCATGTCGATCGGAATGATGACTTCGTCACAGGCCCGGAGGGCGTTGATACAAAGGAGGCCTACGCTGGGAGGACAGTCGATCAAGACGTAGTCATAGGGCGCCTGAAGGGCCTGGATGGCCTCCAGCAGCCTGTTCTCCCGCCCTTGTACGCCGGAAAGATCTTGCTCGAGGGCGCTGAGAATCACGCTCGAGGGGGCAAGGTCGAAATTCTCCTTGACGTACTGAACGACATCTTCGATGCCCAGGGCCCCATTGTCTGTGGGGGTGAGAACGTGATAGATGCTTTTTTCCAGATCCGAAGGGCTCACGTTCAACCCGATGGTGGCGTGCGCCTGGGGGTCACAATCGACGAGAAGTACCTTTTTGCCCCTCATGGCCAGAGAAGAGGACAGGCTGATCGCTGTCGTCGTCTTGCCGCATCCTCCTTTTTGGTTTGCCACTGCAATGATTCTCATGAACTCCCTCCTTTTTCTGATATCAGTGATGATGTTTTTTGCAGGAAGCACGAAGTATAGAGTAGGAAGGGATTGTGGTCAAGAAGCAAGTTATACAAGATGTAGTGTATCCGGTTGGGTGCATCCGGGCAGCAGCCTCTTGCGTTTTCGCCCGGATTCGGTAAGAGTGGACCCCCGAAAGAACAGCGGAAAAGGGGCCAAGTCATGTTGAAGCCTCTCTACTCGCCCCGACCGGGCCAGCCGATGCGTGTGGCTGGATTCATGTCAGGATCCGGCACCAACCTCGTGAAGATCCTCGAAAGACAGGAGAACCTCGGCCGCGCGCCGGAGGGGAGCCCGTATGAGGTCGTGGTTGTCTTCACGGACAACCCGTCCAGCAACGCCGCTCAGATTGCTGAATCCCGAGGGCTTCCCCTGGCCGTGGAGGACATTCTGGCCTTCTATCGTTCCCGGGGACACTCGACAAAGAAGGATCTTTCCCTTCGTCCCGAGTTCGACCGGCGGGTCTTGGACGCACTAAGCCCTCACGCCGTGGATGCGATCGTACTGGCCGGGTACATGAGTGTTGTGACTGCGCCTCTCCTCGCGGCCTTTGCCGGCAGGATCGTCAATGTCCATCCGGCGGATTTGCGCATCCTCGAGGGAGGCAGGAGGAAGTATACCGGGGACTATGCGGTACGCGATGCCATCCTTGCCGGGGAGAGCGTTCTGAGAGCCACGACACACATTGTGCGTGCAGAGGTGGACGGTGGAGAGCTCCTGATGGTCTCGGCTCCGGTACAGGTTGAGCTGCCGGAAGGGGTGGGGGCTGGCAAGCCTGTAGGGCCGGAACATCGAGATCTTTGGAATCGAATCGCGAGCGAGCACCAGGAACGGCTGAAACGGCTCGGAGACTGGGAGATCCTTCCGAAGACACTCGAGTGGCTCGCCCGGGGCCGGTATTCCGTCGACGACGAAGGACGAACTTATCTGGATGAACAGCAGCTCAGGAACCCCGAGGCTCCTTGACGGGAAGGGCTGTTTCTTGTTATAAAAGGAGCCGAATGAATGTTCATTCATTCCTTGTTTTGCGAGCCGCTGGGGCGGTTCATCGTGGAACCAACTGGCCAGCCTTAACCTCCGTCGTTCAGCGCCATAAGATCCATCGCCGGAATGTCCGGGGGACAGTCTCCTGGCATTTCCTAAGCCGAGATGTTGCTGCAAGGAAGGAACCATGGGAAAAACCCGGTTGAACCAGATAGCGATTCTTCTGCTCCTCACAAGCCTGATCGTGGGTGTTGTTGCCTTCTACTATGACGACGCAAAGGCACCCCCCGAGGAACCCGTACGCGTCGTTTACGAGAGCAAGGGGGGGCTCGTCGTCTTCGATCACGCGGCCCACAGTGTCCGGATGGAGGATGACTGCGTGGCTTGTCACCATGAAGATGGAGACGACGAAGTCAAGGAGAACTGCAGAGACTGCCATGAAGGCAACGACATTCCGATCATGCATGCCTACCACGAGAAGGGCGAGGATTTTCTCGATGACGACACCTACCAGTCCTGCATGAGTTGCCACGAGGAAGGGGGCAAGGACCCGAAGAATTGTCAGGGGTGTCACAAATAGGCAGGGCGATCAAGGATTCCCAATAATCAAAGGAACCCCACAGATGAAACGGCTCACATACAAGACCCTGGTATCTGAGATCCAGGAGCTTCCTGGGGCAGGCCGCCTCGTTCTTCCCCTTCTCCAGGTCGGCTCCTCGCCCCTGGAGGCCTGTGTGGGGGTTGGTGATGAGGTGGCAAGAGGGCAGTGCATCGGCAGGGCAGACACGCCGGAGAGTGCGTTTCTTCACAGCCCGCTTGCCGGAAAGGTGAGGGCCCTCTCTCGGGCGGTGACCCACGAAGGGACCTCGGCCGGGACCGTGGAGATCGAAGGGGACGCGGCGGGCGAGGTTGAGACCCTGCAGCCCATCCAGCAGGATGCCGCCGAGCTCTCGGCCGAGACCGTCCGGGACCGGCTTCGGGAAGCAGGCGTAAGCCCGCTGGGCGGCAACGGGAAGAACGCGGAGTATGCGTCCCTTCGGCCCGACGAGGAGCCCCCTGAAATCCTGATGGTACTCTGTGCGGATGAAGAACCCCTCCTGCAGACCCAGCGCCACGTCCTCCGGGAGGCCCCGGAGAAGGTCATTGAAGGGGCTACCCTGTTCCAGAAGGCGGTCGGGGCCAAACGACTCGTCTTCGCGGTCTCCGGGGACCAAACGAACCTGGTGTCGGGAGAGACCCTGGTGGTGGAAAAGAAGTATCCGTTGAGACACCCTGAAATCCTGATGGCCCGGATGACCGGCCGGTATCGTCTCACGGAAGGAAGGCCGAGGAAGGACGTTCATCTGATCAACGCAGAGACGGCCATGGCCGCCTGCCGGGCGGTCCGGGAGGGGCGACCGGTCCTGGAGAAGACCGTCACGGTCGGCCAGGAGGGAGGCCTGTCCGTGGTGGTGCGTGTTCCGTTGGGCACGCTCTTTTCGCAGGTGTTCGAGAACATGGGACTGAAGGCTGAGGATGGAGACCGGCTGTTTACAGGAGGGCCTCTGCGTGGGGTTGCGCAGTTTGACCCGGAGGGGCCGGTGACTAAAGGCACGGATGGTCTCTTTCTTCAGAAAGGCAGGGGGGTATTCTGCTACGAAGACGTGGCGTGTATCGGGTGCGGACAGTGCGTCAAGGTGTGTCCGATGAAGATTCCGGTGAACATGATGACCCGCAACTGCGAGTTCGGCCGGATCGAGGAGGCCCTTGATTACGATCTCGATTCCTGTATCGAGTGCGGCCTTTGCGCCTACGTCTGCACGTCACGCAGACCTTTGTTGCAGTACATCCAGTTCGCAAAAAAGGAGCAGCATAAAGCTGAGCTAGCGAGGCAATCGGCATGAAAGAGAATGTGCTAACCGTATCCGTTGCGCCTTTCTGGCATTCCGGGGCCGGCATCGCCCGAAACTCGTACATAAGCATGGCCGTCCTACTTCCGGTCGCCGCCGTCGGGGTCATGCACTATCGGGTGGGCGCGCTCGCGGTCCTCGGGCTGTGCATCGGATCTTGTATGCTGGCCGAAGCCCTGATGCAAAAGATCATTGGCAGGCCCGTAACGCTCGGGGATGGGAGTGCGGCGTTGACAGGGATGCTGCTTGCCCTGCTCCTGCCCGCCGGGGTCCCCTGGTGGCTGGTCGTTGTCGGCTCTTTTTCAGCAATCATCGTGGGCAAGCAGATCTACGGCGGGATCGGATCTCACCCGCTCAATGCCACGCTCGTGGGATGGGTAATGATCCGGATCTCGTGGGGTGTTCAGATGGACGCGGATGTGGCCCTGGCCAACCTCCCGAATCTTTCCGGGCTCTCCGCCCTGGCGGCGCTGCGGGGCGGATACGTGGATGCCGTGCCACTGAAGGATGTCTGGATGGGCAACCTGATCGGACCGATCGGGTCTGCCAGTCTCCTCGTCCTGATCGGTGGACTGGTCCTGCTGGCCCTGCGCGTGATCAAGTGGGAGGTCAGCCTCGGCTTCTTGGGAGGCGTGCTCCTCGGATGCGTGCTGTTCGGATCGAACATGCTGCCCGAGGGCTCGGATGCATCGGTCAATCCGCTCGTCATGCTCTTCAGCGGCAATGTCATGCTGGGCGCCTTTTTCCTCGCCCCGGATACGACGAGTTCGCCGAGCCAGCCGATCGCCATGTGGATTTACGGGTTCGCAGCAGGCCTGCTCGCAATGCTCATTCGGGTTTATGGGAACTACTACGATGGGGGCGTTGTCTTCGGTATCCTGCTCGTGAGCCTGGCCAGCCCCCTCCTGGACAAGATCCGACCGAAGGCAAGAGGAAGGGAATAAGCGATGCGAGAGATCCTTCGAATGATTGTTGTCCTGGCCGTGATCACAGGGGTCAGCGGGGTCCTGCTCGCCGGGGTCAACCAGGGCACCAAAGACCAGCGGAAGAGACAACTCCTTCAGTACGTGAAAGGGCCGGCGATCTCGGAAGTCCTCGCGGGCAGCGAGAACCAACCCCTGGACGACGTCAAGGAACTGGAGGTGGAGGGAGCAGAAGAGGGCCAGGGAGCTGTTTCGGTGGTGGACATATTCCCCGCCTACAAGAGCGACGAACTCTGGGCCGTCGCCTTCGAGGTGACCGGAAAGGGATATGGGGGCGACATCGGCGTGATCGTGGGCATCGATGTTGCCGCAGAAAAGCTGCTCGGCATCGGGATTACGGCGCACAAGGAGACCCCAGGGCTCGGGGCTCGCATCAGGGAGAAGGGGTTCCGTAGCGGCTTTGCAGGTCTCGAACTGGGCGGTGAGGCCAAGGTGAAGGCGGACGGCGGCGGGGTCGATGCGGTTTCCGGGGCCACGATTTCGTCCCGAGGGGTCTGTACGGCGGTGACCGAGGCCTTCGAGTTCTATCGCGAAAACAAGAAAGAGATCCTGGCGAGCGTGGCCGATCGGGGTTAGTGAAACGAAGGCATTCGGCTGTCAGCAAACAGCTGAATGCTGACCATAGAACAGGGGAGTGAGCAAGATGGAAGGCAGCCTGGTACAGGAATTCAAGAAGGGACTCTGGGAGGAGATCCCGCCGTTTCGCCTGGTCTTGGGCCTCTGCCCGGTCCTGGCCGTGACCAAGGCAGCGGACACCGGACTGGGGATGGGGATCGCCGCAACGTTTGTTCTCGTCTTCTCGAATGTCATCGTCTCCATGTTGCGGAACGTCATCCCGAACAAGGTGAGGATTGCCTGCTACATCGTGGTCATCGCAACCTTTGTGGTGGTCACGGAACTGGTGATGCAGGCGTACACGTACCCCCTGTATGAGGCCCTGGGAATCTTCATCCCGCTCATCGTGGTCAACTGTATCATCCTGGGAAGGGCCGAGGCCTTTGCCGGCAAGAACCCGGTGCTTCTGTCCGCCGCGGACGGGCTCGGCATCGGTCTGGGCTTCACCCTTTCCCTGACCTTCCTCGGGTCCCTCCGAGAGATCTTCGGTGCGGGAACCCTCTTTGGCCAAGCCGTGATGGGCGCGAGTTTCGAGCCCTTCACCTTCATGGTGCAGGCCCCGGGCGCCTTCGTGTGCCTCGGTATCCTGCTGGGGTTGATGAATATCGTCGAGGCGATCCGAACCCGATGATGATTAGGGCCCGATGATGATTAGGGCCCGAGACAAGACAGAAAGGGAAGAAGGCAATGGAGTTCCTGACACTCACGATAAGCGCCATCTTCATCAGCAACATCCTGTTGATGCAGTACCTGGGAAACTGCCCGTTCCTGGGCGTGTCCAAAAAAATGGACACGGCCGTCGGGATGAGCGGTGCCGTGATCTTCGTGATGACCCTCGCGGCCATGATTACCTGGATCGTGCATTACAAGCTGCTGGTTCCTTATCGGCTGGAGTACCTCCAGACCATCGTGTTCATCCTGGTGATCGCCACGCTGGTGCAGTTCATCGAGTTGTTCCTGAAGAAGAGTGTCCCCCCCCTGTATCGGTCCCTGGGTATTTTTCTTCCCTTGATCACGACGAACTGTGCCGTGCTGGGTGTTGCACTTCTCAACATAAAGAAGGATTACGATTTTACCCACATGGTGGTGTTCTCCGTTACGTCGGCCATAGGGTTCTCCCTCGCCCTGGTTCTCTTTGCCGGGATTCGGGAGAAGCTCGAGACCGCAAGGACGCCCGGAAGCTACCAGGGAACCGCCATCGGACTGATCACCGCCGGCCTGATGGCCCTCGC
>JAQYVQ010000297.1 GCA_030145435.1 Syntrophobacteria bacterium
CTTCCACCCAGACGGGCAGGGACGAAGAAGAACAGGTTGTTTGCCAGGATGGAGATCGCCTCGATGGCGAAAACCATCGGCAGGGAGGCGTGCACTCCCAGCAGTTTCAGCAGGAAGTACGCCTCCACGGCGCCTCCGCACCATCCGAGGAAATTGAAGAGCAAGGAAACCAGAAAACGAGGGCCTCCTGCATCGTAGAACCCGGAGATTTGATCGTCCAGCCTCTGTGCCTTGGAGCCGAGCCTCTCGAAGAAGGCCCTGGCAATCCCCACTTTGCTGAGTCCGAAGAAGACCCAACCGAAGAGGCCCTTCTTTTGACGCCAGAAGAACAAGGCGATGCCCGTGGTCATACAGGCGAACACCGCCAGGCTTCCCCACGCCATCTCCGGGGTCATCAGGTGGTAGGCGAAGGCGAGTGCAATGCCAAAGGCCTGGAAGGCGACCATGCTCACCGCTTCGGAAAGCTTGTTGATCGTGACCGACGAAAGACCCTTGACCATGGGGAGCCGGTCTCGAAGCAGATGCGCCTTGAGCGGCTCTCCTGCAAGGTTCCCGCTCACCACCACATAGTTGACCGCATCTCCGGCAAGGTAGACGCGGAAGAGCTCCCACAATCCGACCGAGTTGGCGTCGGAATCGAGCAGCACGCGCCAGGCCAAAACGAAGCAGAGCTGCACGAGACCGTAACCCAGGATGACCACCGCGATCCAGGGGCCGACCCGGGAGAGGTGCTCCATGACCGTACTGGCCCGGATCCAGTAAAGGAGCCCGACAAACAGTGCTAGGCCGAGCAGGAACGAGAAGACGTTCTTCTTCACAGATTCCGACATCTCTGTCCTCAAAATGGTAATCAGCCCAGATTGAATCATCAACCTGGGCTGTTCGTCTTACTTCTCATTCGAATGTTTCAATATAAATACCACGAAAAGCAACAAACTGTCAAGCGATTTCGTTCGGTTTAAACTTGCAAAAAACCATTTGATATCAGCATGTTAATTTGTTTTGTCAAGCGGAAGACGGGCATTATATATTTACGCTAGGTGATTCTATAACCGCCTCTTTGTTCATTCGTTTGTCTTGAAAAAACAGAAGTTGCGGAACGATAACAGGGTGCCCCGCTGCTTTATCAACCCCTGCTTTTCTGTTAAGATGCGTTTCGTGTTGAAGGCGAGCGTGGTTGAGACCGGAGCACCAACGGAACGGGGAGGTAGAATTGTGGAGAGAACCCTATCGATCGTAAAACCGGACGGAGTCAGAAAAGGGCTGATCGGGGAGGTCATCCGCAGGTTCGAGAATGCGGGCCTGCGTGTCGTGGCACTGAGAAGGCTGGCCCTCGAGAAGAAGGAGGCGGAGGCCTTCTACGCGGTACACAAGGAAAAGGGGTTCTTTCAGAGCCTCACGGACTTCATGTCTTCCGGGCCGGTGGTGGCCATGGTCCTGGAAGGAGAAGGTGCGATTAAGAAGACGCGGCAGATCATGGGGGCGACGAATCCGAAGGACGCCGATCCGGGCACGATCCGGGCCGACTTTGCAGACGAGGTGGAACAGAACATCGTCCACGGGTCGGACAGCCCGGAGAACGCAGCGATCGAGATCGCCTTCTTCTTCAGCCAACTGGAAATCCAATAGAGCAGTAGACAGGGATCAGGGGTCAGGGAGCAGGGCCTGACCCCCGACCCTGGGCAAGGGGGTTCTTGGGGTGAAGGGAATATTTAGATTGCTCCGACAGTTGCCGCCCTGGTTGCTGCTCCTTCTATGTGTTCTGTACGTTGTGATTCCGGTGGATCTCATCCCGGATTTCTTGGGCCTCCCCGGAAGGATCGACGATCTTCTCGTGGCACTCGGCACACTTTTCTATCTCTATTTCACTTCCAAGAAGATTCCCGGTACAGAAGGGTCGAGGGGGGCTCGCTCCTCCCGGGAGGGACAGCGGGGACACGAAGGCCGGAGGGAATCCGAAGGCGCTTCCTCGAGAAAGGCCGCCCCGGGCTCCTCAGACCCTTATGAAGTGCTGGGGGTGGACCGCGGCCAGGGGTTCGAGGAGATCAGGCGGCGGTACAAGGAGAAGTTGCTCCAGTACCATCCGGATCGAGTGCTGCACCTGGGCAGGGAGTTTCAAGAGATGGCCGAGGGGAAGACCAAAGAGATTACGGAAGCCTTCCAGAAAATCCTCAGGGAGCGCGAAGACGGGTCCTGACGGTACCCGTTGAGGCCTTCCATCCCCCCACGTAACGAACTGATGTAGAAACGAATTTGCATGATGAGCGGGCCCTGGTCGGGAGTCGTTCCTCTTGACATTCCGCAGGGTGTTCCCTAGGATCTTGGACTCTGGCACGTTCTTGCACTTGATCGTATGAATCGTAAGGCAATTTTGGTGGGAAGGAGAGCTATGGAAACGGAGGCGGGTAGACAGGAACTGTTGAAAAGGTCGGAGCAGGCCGAGCAAGGGGGCGGGGAAGAGAGGATCCAGAAGCAACACGAAGCCGGGAAGTTGACGGCCCGAGAGAGGCTCGACCTCCTTCTTGACAGGGACTCCTTCGTTGAGATCGATAAATTCGTCACCCACCACTGCACCTACTTCGGGATGGAGAAGAAGAAATTCCCCGGGGATGGCGTGGTGACCGGATACGGCACGATCGATGGGCGGCGGACTTTTGTGTATGCCCAGGATTTCACGGTGCTCGGCGGAGCCCTGGGGCGAGGCTTCGCGAACAAGATATGCAAGGTCATGGAAATGGCCATGAAGAACGGGGCGCCCGTGATCGGCCTGAACGATTCAGGGGGGGCGCGGATCCAGGAGGCGGTGGAGAGCCTGGCAGGCTATTCGGACATCTTCCTCAGGAACGTTCAGGCATCGGGTGTCGTACCCCAGATATCCGCGATTATGGGCCCCTGTGCCGGCGGTGCCGTGTACTCTCCCGCCCTGACCGATTTCATCTTCATGACCAAGAGCGCGAGCTATATGTTCATCACCGGGCCCGAGGTGGTCAAGTCCGTCACGAGGGAGTCGGTGACCAAGGAGGACCTGGGCGGTGCGATGACCCACAACGCGAAGAGCGGTGTCGCACATTTCGCCCCCCAGGACGATGCAGAATGCATTGCCCAGATCCGGGAACTCTTCGGGTATCTTCCCCTGAATAATGCCGAGGATCCTCCAAGGCTC
>JAQYVQ010000416.1 GCA_030145435.1 Syntrophobacteria bacterium
ATCGAAGTTGTACATTCGCTCGGGGTCGACTTCCACCCAGATCTCCCGCTCCCGTCTCCCCATCTTCTCTATTTTCGAGACATGCGGAACATCCCGGATCTGGTCTGCCAGGTCATCGGCAATCTTTCTAAGCTGTGTTTCTGCGATGCTCCCGCTCACCGTGATATTGATGACCGGAAGGATATCCGAAGTGTCGAATTCATTCACGTCGATGTAATCCACATCGTCAGGCAGGTCATCGATGCTGTGCACTCGACTCTTCAGTTCCTGCAAGGCGTATCGAAAATCCGCCTTGCTCATGTCTTCGAATTTGACATCGATTACGGTGAAGCCTTCCGCGGATTTGGACGAAATGAAATCAATACCGTCCAGGTCCTTGATCTCGTCCTCGAGCGGGATCGTTACGAGCTGTTCGATTTCCTTGGGCGAGGCCCCGGGATACGTAGCGATGACCATCGCCCAGTTGAGCGAGACGTGATTGAGCAGTTCCCGGGGTAGATGTACAAAAGAAAAGACCCCGATGATCACGACGGCGATCATCAGGATATTCACAAGGACGGAATTCCTGACGGAGAAGGCGGCAACGCTCATTCGGACCCCTCTCCGGTGTCGATCTGAACCTTCACTCCATGATCCAGGATCTCGTGGCCCACAATGACAACCCTGTCCCCTACCTCCAGGCCGGAAGACACAATCACGCTTTCCTTCTCCCCCGGCCCGAGGGTCAAGAAGCGTTTCTCCGCCAAAGAATCCACAACGGTGAAGAGAGCAAGACGACCGCCCTCATCGTGAATGATCTCTCGGGGTACCACAAGGACACCCTTGTGATGCTCGACTCGGATCGAAACCCTGGCGATCATACCCGGCAAAAGCCGTCCGTCCGTATTTTCCCACTCCACCCGCACAGGGAACGTCAGGGTCTGTGCATCCGCCTGTTTGCCGACCGCAGTAACCTGGCCGACAAACACCTCTTCAGGAAAGGCGTCCACCTCGAGGACCACCCCCTGCCCGACACGTACCCGCTTCACCTCATCGTCAATCAGCCCAACCTCCACCCTGACCCTGTCAATGTTGACTATTCTTGCTACGGCGGTCTGGGGGGACGCAAGGCTGCCCACCTCGAGGAAACGTTTGGCTACGTTCCCCGGAATCGGGCTCCGGACCGTCGCGTGCCGAAGATCGTAGAGGGCCATTTCCAGTTGAGCCTGGGTCTCTTCGAGCAGTCCCTGATTGGTCTGATCGGCCAGGATTGCCTTATCCAGATCCGACTCGGAAACGGTCTTGCGGTGAAAGAGTTTCTCCTTCCGCTTGAGGTTTTTGTCGGCATCCTCGCACATGGCGGTGAGCTTGCTGATCTGGGCCCGGATCTGCCTGACCCTGAGATTCATCAACTCGTCGTCCAGAACGACCAGCGGCGCATCCTGCGCAACGGTGTCGCCCAGGTCCGCCTCGATACGCAGAACCTTGGCGTTGACTTCAGGGTATACGGTCACTTCCTGGCGGGCCTGAATCACAGCGGTCGCCTCGACGACCTCTTCCAGGTCAGAACGTGCGAGGTCGATCACCTTCACCGGTATGCCGGGAGACTGCCATTCCTCAACGGCCTGCTTCTTCTTGTAGGAAGTATAACCATTCAGTCCGACAACGAAGCTCACGACCAGGAGAAGGAACACAGAGCTCCCGATGTAGACATACCTTCGGATCCATTTTTGCCTCTCTGGGGGCAATTCCTCGAAGGGAATGGGAATGTCGAGGGTGCCGGGCTTTTCCTCGTCTGCCTGCTTCATCCCGTAAAGATCCTTTCTAGAGGAGGGCGTCCCAATCGAAAAAGGTAATCGAATTGTCCAAGGGCGTAAGATGCTGTTTGAACGTGGCCTCGAGAACACTCGCAAGGTCCCTTGCCGTCCACCCCTCATGGCGATGGATGCTACGAGAAACGCGGGGCTGATTGTAGGTGTAGATCTCCTTCCCCCGAACCCCGAAGACCTGTCCCGTAATGCCGGCTGCACGCTCGCTGGCGAGAAAAACCGCCAGGGGCGAGACGTCCTCGGGACACATGTCTTTGAACAGGCGATCCACGCTTTCCTTGATCTCTTCCGTCACAGCAGGAATAGAGGCTGGAATTCGTGTCCAGGCAAAGGGGGCAATACAGTTGGAGGTCACGTTGTGGGGCTGCATTTCCGCGGCAAGGCTGCGGCTCAGCCCCAGCATTCCCATCTTCGCTGCACCGTAATTGCATTGTCCGATCGTGCCGATGAACCCGGCCGTGGAGGTGATGAAGAGGATGCGCCCCCACCCCTGTTTCCGCATGAGGGGTGCCGCGGCACGGGTGCAGTAGAAGGAACCCATAAGATGTACGTTGACGACCGCATCCCATTCCTCTTCGCTCATCTGATAGATGAAGTGATCCCGCAGAATACCGGCGTTGTTGAGGAGGATGTCCACACGGCCGTAATGGTCGAGAGCCGTCCGTACGATGCTGTGCCCCCCCTCCCAGGTAGCCACCGTATCCGTATTGGCCACGGCTTCCCCACCACCTGCCTTGATCTCCTCGACCACCTCACCGGCTACCGCGCTGTCGCTCCCTTCCCCACCCACAGACCCACCCAGATCATTCACCACAACCCGGGCCCCTTCACGGGCCAGATGGAGCGCCATGCCCCGACCAAGCCCCCTGCCGGCGCCCGTGACCACAGCTACCTTGCCTTCAAGAATACCCATGCATCGCCTCTACGAGGGCTCCAAGGGGGTGAAATAGGGCCGCATGGTCGACTCGAAGGTCTCGGAAAGCCTCTCCACTGTCCATCCCTGGGAGTTGTGGATGCTCCGCTGAATACGTGCTTGAGAGAAGAGAGAGACCTCCTTGTCCTGCACCCCGAATATCTGCCCCGTAAGATTCTGGGCCGCGTCACTGGCCAGGAACACGACCAGGGGGGCAACGTCCTCGGGTTCGGAAAGAGAGTCCCGACGGGTGGAGCTTACGATACAGTTGGAGGTCACTCGATAACGTTCCATTTCGATGGCCGCATTGCGGCTGAGACCAACAACCGCCATCTGAAGGGCTCCATGTTGCGTGTACCCCACGCCCCCAACCAGGGCCTCAGGAGACGTGAAGTGAATCAGGCGGCCTTGCCGCTGTTTCCGCATGTGAGGTAATGCGGCCCGGATACAGCAAAAAGCGGCCTTCAGGGTAGCCCGTGCAACGGATTCCCATTCTTCCCGCCCGATTTCAGAGATCATCGGGCCCTGGAGCCCAGCGTCCGCATTCGGACTGTTGACAAGGATATCCAGCCCACCAAAATGATCCACAGCGGCTTGAACCAGCTCCTGGCTTCCTTCCCACGACATCACCGATGCTGCGCAGGGCACCGTCTCCCCACCCCTGTCCCGGATCTCCTCCGCAACAGCTTCCGAATCGTGAACCATCACACGGGCCCCCTCTTCGGCCATCAAGAGAGCGATCGCTCGGCCTATTCCTGCGCCGGCATTCGTGACAACCGCCACCTTCCCGTCGAGCATGCCCATGTGTTACGCCTCGTAGTCCGCTTCGGGTCCCTGCTTTGATATTCCCTCTCCCTCGAGGGGTTAGGGTGAGGGTGGCACAGAATCTCCCCCTCATCCTGACCTTCTCCCCAGCAGAGGGGAGAAGGAATTCCACGGTGCTGACGGATTCCCGCTTTCGCGGGAATGACGGCTTCCTTTCTTTTCCCCTTCGGCCTCTGCTCGTTTCGAGGACGAGGACGACGACGAGGACGAGTTCAGGGGGCTGTTCCCTGACCCCTGATCCCTGACCCCTGTCTTTAAGATTTCTTCTTACCCGAACCTACCCTGGCAAGATAGTGGCTGTCGTAGAAGATGTTGAGCGATTTGATCTTCCCATCCTCGACGCGGAACCAGTCGGCCGCCTTGAAGGCCAC
>JAQYVQ010000418.1 GCA_030145435.1 Syntrophobacteria bacterium
CGCTCCAGGGAGATGTGGTTGATGCCCCAGGCGTTGTTCTCCCGGTCGATGAAGTTGAAGTACCAGTTCTCTTTCCACGCCCTTTCCTCGTCGCGAGGGTAATCGTTGTGGACGTATTCATCCTGCGGCGGCACGGTAGACATGGGTGTCATTCCTCCTGGACTCTCTGTGAGATTTTGTCGAACCTCTGACGTCGAAAGAGCATCATATCGCGAAGGATGTTCTGCCCGAGTCGTCCCAACACCGCCTTCTCCACCTTCTCGGCCTCCGAGATCTCTGACCGGTTGGCGTGCAGCAGATCCAGGGCAGCGCTCACCGCTGCTTCCACCCCACTTCTCACCTCTCTCAATTGATCGCCGCTCACGCCCAACAGATCGACTTCCCGGGTTGCGGTCGAGATGACCTCGGGCGTTTCGATCCCGGCCTTTTCGAAGGCCTCGATCAGCGTGGCCAGCATCTGCCTGCCAACCTGGATGTCCTGGACCATCAAATCGTGCCTGTACTCGTATTTCCCCTGGAGTTGATTCAGAAGCTCCACGACTGCAAACAGCTGGCCGCGCACGATCACTGATTCGATCTCTGGGGCGATCACGTCTTCCAGGGTCTGGTTGATCCGTTCGACAATGGTCGTCAGTTGCGTGTCCTTCATACCTTGAATCCCCCATCCAGGTGCTGGGCAAGGCCCGCGTAAGCCATATCGAGAAGGGTGCCGAATACACCGGGCCGTAAATCCGGGGTCTTGTTCTTGGCGAACGCGTTGGTCGCAGTGGTGATGATCCCGACCGCCTTCAGGTCGTTCAGGACCTGACAGTAATGCATCTTCTCCGGCTCCACGGGGATTCCGGACAGTTCCTCGTATCTCTTCAGGAACGCCTCCTCCGTGAGGAGGTGGCTCACCCATTCGGTAGGCGGGGGGGAGCGCCACAGTTGGCCCAGGACGTAGACCAGGTCCTCGTGAGGATCCCCGAGGTGCACCATTTCCCAGTCCAGGATCGCGCGGATCCTCTTTTCTTTGTAGATATAGTTGCCGCTGCGGTAGTCCCCGTGGACGAGCCGGACCGTGTCGTTCTCCGGTGCGTTCTCCCGGAGCCAGTTGACGGCAAGGGTGACGAGGGGCTTGTTCCGGAACCCGGCCCGCTCGATCACCGCCTCCCAGTATTCCGTCTGCCCAAGGGCGGAACCTTTGCCCGGCCCCGGGTCTCCCAGGAAGTCGAGGCCCAGGGATCGCCAGTCGCAAGCGTGGATGCGAACGAGATTGGAGATGAAGTCATTGGCCAGGCCTTCCCGTTCCTGATCGTCCGGGATCAGCCGATAGTCGGGATCCGTTTCCTGGGTCAGAAAGTGGACCTCGCCCTCCACCTTTTCCATCGCATAGAAGGGCCGCTCGAATACGGCAGGGTCGGGCTCGAACCAATAGGTTTCCGGAATCGCCACGCCAGTTTCCTGCATGGCGGCGAGGACCCTGTATTCGGTCGAGACGTCGTAGGGCTCGAGGAGCCCGCTCACGGGCTGCCGGCGCAGGATGATCTCCTGTTCGACCCGGGCGCCGCCCTTTCTGTACTCCAGGGCCAGGCTGAAGGTCTCCATGGACCAGCCCTCGGTGTTCTGCCACACGTCCTTGATCGTCAAATCGTCTCCCCCCAGCTTTCTCGCCAGGTAGGGGACCAGTCCGGGATGGTCCGCAATCGACATCACCGTTACTCCCTGCATGTCCGTTCAGGTTGAGGTGCCAAGGTTATATCACGGCTGAAAAGGGCTTGACAAATTGGAGAGGGAAACTAATCCCGGAGACAGTGTGTCTAACGTGGGAAAAGCTTTGAAACGCAGCCTGGAGAGGAAAAACATGCGAAGAACGATCCCTTTTACGGCATTCTTGGCGCTCGCTGTGGCGATCGTCTCCTGCAGCCCGGGGCCGATGCCCGTTGGAGAGCTTGAAATCCAGTATGCAGCCAGAGGCCCCCTGGAAACGAGCCACGCATCCATTCCGGGGTACGAACTCTACTATCCCGCAGCCATGCTGGAGGGTGAGCACCCGATCATTACCTGGGGAAACGGTACCTTTGCGATTCCGATCATTTACCAGGGCTTGCTGGATCACTTTGCATCGTACGGGTTTGTCGTGATCGCTTCGACCAGCACGATGACAGGCTCGGGGGAAGAGATGCTCGATGGAGTGGATTGGCTGGTCGATGAGAACAGCCGAGCGGACAGCATCTTCTTCAACAAGATCGACGTCGACCACGTGGGAGCTACGGGCCACTCCCAGGGAGGAGGGGGAACGATCAACGCAGGGACTGATCCTCGGATAACATGCACGGCTCCGATCCAACCTACCCCCGGGAGCGTCGCAGATCTGCAGGGGCCCATGTTCCTCATCGCGGGTTCAGAGGACTCGATTGTTCCCGAGCCATGGGTCACTGCGTCAGCGTACGACCCTGCCCTGGTACCTACGATCTACGGTATTGCCCAGGGAGCGAGTCATCTCGAGCCGTTGACGGACGCAGGGATGATGCGGGGATATCTTACGGCTTGGTTCTGCGCGGAGCTTCTGGGTGATGAAGACGCACGAACAGCGTTCTTCGGAGATGGCGAGAACTGCGAAATCTGCAACAACGACAACTGGGTCGTTATGCGGAAGAACCTCCAATAGAAGAAACCGTGCTTCGGAATTACGAAACAACCCGGGTCCGCTGCCTCATCGGTGAACCCATCACAATCATTGTCCAACCTGTCCGAGCACGTGCCATCGCCCGGCGGCCCTTCTATCTCTCCCGGATTGACGTTCGGGTTCGAATCGAGTCAGTCGTTCGCTCCAGGGCAAAGGCCGCTCACATAGGTGTCCCCGTCTCCGTCCAGATCCTCACAATAGAGCAGATCGGAGGGGGCCCAGGCGTCCTGTCCCAGGAAAGTCTTTTTTCGGCCCTGCGCCTCTACCATCCCCCCCCCGTCTCCTCGGCGACTGCCTTTGCGACCCGCTCTCCCTCCTGACTGCTTCCCCAGAGGCTGTAAGGGGTCCTGGGGGACCGATACTTCTCGTAGACGGCCAGGATCGCCTGCCTGAACTTGCCCTCGTCGTCCGACTCGATCGTGATCACGCCCTGG
>JAQYVQ010000310.1 GCA_030145435.1 Syntrophobacteria bacterium
TGAACCCCATGCGGAGCCAGAGAGATCTCGGCCAGATGATCTTCGACCACTGGAACACCGGATGGGGCGCCCGGTACAACCCGAACCGAAAAGAGGCGATTTCCTTGATACGGATCGCGCCCGATCTGGAGGGGCCCCGAAAGGATATCGAACAAGAGTGGGGAAGCCCCCCCAAGACCGTGGCAACCAGCGCCCGAATGACGAGCACGGACCTCGACTATCCGGAAATGAGAACCCGCATCCGAAAAGGGGAGGATGCATTTCTGCTCCTCTTCGGAACCGGATGGGGCCTTCTTGAGGAGGACATAGAAGCCGCCGACTATCGGTTGCTCCCGATCCATGGAGCCGGAGAATTCAACCACCTGTCCGTACGGTCTGCCGTTTCGATCATACTCGATCGAATCTTGTGTGATCGGTGATTTTTTTCACGTTTTATGCGACCATGAGGCCCTCGGAAAACCCGAGAGGCTGAGCGCAGAGCAGAAGGAGCAGGAAAAATGAACAACATCGAACAGATCGAAAAGGAACAGATGCGCGCGGACCTGCCCGAAGTCAACACAGGTGACACGGTGCGCGTCTACTGCAAGTTTCGGGAGGGCGCCAAGGAGCGGGTCCAGCCTTACGAGGGCGTGGTGATCCGCGTGAAGAAGGGGCTCGCCAGAGGGACCTTCACGGTCAGAAAGGTCTCCTACGGGATCGGCGTGGAGAGGATCTTCCCGATGCACTCCCCGAATCTGGTCAAGATCGAGGTCTTGAAGCGGGCCCATGTGAGGCGTTCAAGAATCTACTTCCTCCGCGAGCGCTCCGGCAAGGCCGCCCGGCTGAAAGAGATACGGGATTATCAATCAAAAAAGAAATCGTGAGCCGCACGACTCCGCAAGAAGACCTGTGGGAAGCGCCTGCGGATATGCTCCATTTTGAGACGTCCTGGCTGGCAAAGGGATACAGCCACATCGCCGGCCTGGATGAAGCCGGCAGAGGCCCTCTTGCCGGCCCTGTGGTCGCAGCCGCTGTGATCCTGCCTCCCGGCGAACGCTACCCGGGCATCAACGATTCCAAGAAGCTCCGGCCTGCGGCGAGGGAGAGGGAGTACGATTTGATTCGCGAAAAGGCCCTGGCCTTCGCGATTTCGGAGGTAAGTCAGGAGGAAATCGACGAACTGAACATCCTCGTAGCGAGCCGCAAGGCAATGGAAAGGGCCGTCAGGGGGCTCACCTTGGTCCCCGGCTTCCTCCTGATCGACGGTATTGTCCCCCTGGAAACCGAACTCCCCCAGAAATGCATCAAGAAGGGCGACCAGAGGAGCCAATCGGTTGCCGCGGCCTCCATCCTGGCCAAGGTAACCCGAGATCGGCTCATGGAGGCCTACCACCAACAGTACCCTCAATACAACTTCAAGAAGAACAAGGGATACGGGACGCGCGAACACCTGGAAGCGCTGCAGACACACGGCATTTGCCCGATACATCGCAGGACTTTCAGGGGCGTCAAAGAGCTCCTGGCATCGGAAATGCGTTCCCCCCTTCCCGAGCCTTGTTCTCACGACAGAACCCCTTAAACTATCCGTGGCGTTTTGGCGACCATGAAGAAGCGCTCCACAAGAGAAAAGGGGCAAGAGGGAGAACGGCTTGCCGCCCGCTTCTTGGAAAAACAGGGGTTTCGAATCCTGGATCGCAATTACCGGAACCGTCTTGGAGAGATCGACATCGTGGCCGAAGACAGAGGGGTCCTCGTGTTCGTTGAGGTACGCACCTTGAAGGCGTCTGCCGGGCACTCCCCGGAGGAGACGATCCAGTGGAAGAAGCAACAGCGCATCTCCCGGACCGCCCAGGCCTACATCCAGTACAAGCGCCTGGAAGATCGGCCGGCAAGGTTCGATGTGGTCTCCATTACCCTCGAAGGCACCCGGTCTACCCTGAGGCACATACCGGATGCCTTCGAGATGTGGGAGGCGTGACATGGCGGACGGAACGAAACCGGGAACGCTCCATCTGGTTGCCACACCCATCGGAAACCTCGAGGACTTGAGCTTCAGGGCCTTGCGGACGCTCAAGGAATGCGATCTCATCGCGGCCGAGGATACCCGACGGACCCGGAAGCTGCTGACCCATTACGGAATTTCGCGGCCCCTGGTCAGCTATTACGAACACAACGAGACAAAGCGCATCCCTGCCATCCTGGATGCCCTGCGGGAGGGCAAGGACGTGGCCCTCGTTTCCGACGCCGGCAGCCCGGGCATCAGCGACCCCGGATTCCGGTTGGTCCGGGAGGCGGCCGACCAGGGGATGCCCGTGACCGCCCTGCCCGGCCCCTCGGCCGTCATCCTGGCCTTGTCGGTGTCGGGGCTCCCCGCGGACCGCTTCTCCTTTTACGGGTTCTTGCCCCGCAGCGGCTCCGAACGAAAGAGGCTTCTCGAGGAAGCTGCACAGGTGCCCCACACGCTCGTCTTCTTCGAATCTCCTCACCGGATCGTCAAGACCCTGGAAGACATGCTCGACCTCCTGGGCGACAGGCGAGCGGCGGTCTGCCGGGAACTCACCAAGCGGTTCGAGCAGGTCGAACGAGACGTGCTCTCCGAGCTGATCGCCAAACGGAAGGCCCGAACCCCGAAAGGGGAGTTCTGCATCGTTATCGAAGGCAGAGGGCGGAAGCAATTTCAGGCTGGGGATCGGGAGGAGAAACTGGAGAGGGCCGCCCACGACCTTAAACGCCCCACGGACCTGCCGCTACGGGAGGTTGCCCGCCAAGTGGCCCTGAAACATGGTCTGCCCAGGCGTGAAGTCTACCAGCTGGGCCTACAACAGAAGAGCGTAGAGGAGGATTGAATGTCGAGTTCGTATCTCGTGACAGGTGCTGCAGGATTCATCGGCTCTCACATTGCAGAGACATTGGTGAAGCAAGGCGAACGCGTCAAGGTGTTGGACAATTTCGTTACCGGGAAAAGGGAGAACCTCGCCCCTTTCCTCGACCATATCGAACTCATCGAGGGGGATCTGCGAAATCCTGCCGATGTGAGCAAGGCGGTCGAGGGGGTGGAAATCATCTTCCATGAGGGGGCCCTCCCCTCGGTCCCCAAGTCGGTGGAAGACCCGGTCGGCTCGAACGAGAGCAACATAACGGGCACCTTGAATCTGCTGATGGCCGCTCGCGATGCCGGGGTCAGGCGCGTGGTCTACGCGGCCAGCTCGTCGGCTTATGGAGACAGCCCGACCTTGCCCAAAGAGGAAACGATGACGCCCGCTCCCCTCTCCCCCTACGCGACGCAGAAATACGTGGGAGAGCTCTATTGCAGGAATTTCTACGACCTCTTCGGGCTGGAGACCGTTGCCCTGCGTTATTTCAACGTGTTCGGCCCGAGACAGGACCCGGCTTCCCAGTATGCGGCCGTGGTCCCCAAGTTCATAACGGCCCTGGCCGAAGGGAAGCCTCCGACGATCTACGGCGATGGAGAACAGTCCCGGGACTTCACCTACATTGAGAACGTTGTCCGGGCCAACCTGCTGGCCGCCCGTGCCGAAGGTGCGGCCGGAGAGATGATGAATTTCGCCTGCGGAGAGCGCTATACGCTGAACGAAATCCTGGAGAAGCTCCAGAAAATCATGAAGACCGACATCAAACCGATCTTCGCCGACTCCAGGCCCGGGGATGTGAAGCACTCCCTGGCCGACACCCGGAAGAGCCGGGAATTGCTCGGGTACACACCCCATGTATCCCTGGAGGAGGGCTTGAAACGGACGGTGGCCTTTTTTTGCCCTTGAATCCACGCTTGGAAGGTCTTACTATATAAGAGTACAGTAACAACGAATCTCCCACACACAAAAACGAAAGGGGGCGAAACGGTTTCGACGGGGATCGTCAGGGTTGCGGTTGCATGCCGAGGTCCCACCTTGCTCGTAAAACAGGTGGAAACAATATAATTGCCAATGACTATGACTATGCCATGGCCGCTTAGTTGACGGCCATCGTCCTCCCGGTTCATTCTTGCGGAATCGGATAGGGCGTCGATTAGCAGGATAGCTTCTTACTCTTTGCCTATGGGAGGAAAGAGGCGAAATCTTTCGTAGGCTGGCTTGTCGGCCGCCCCGCCTGTCGGGCAACCGGCGAGCGACATCAATCGACAGGACAAGCATGTAGACGCCGTAGGTCTGGATTTTCGGACGTGGGTTCAACTCCCACCGCCTCCACCATTTT
>JAQYVQ010000449.1 GCA_030145435.1 Syntrophobacteria bacterium
CGCTTATGAACCGTTGAATGCTCCGGTCGTAGCTCTTCTCGACCGAGTCCGGGAAATAACAGGCAGGCAGCTCACCGCTGGACCTGTGGTAGGCAATGCACTCGCAGCAGATGCCTTTCCGGGAGCAGGGATTGTAGCTGCAATTGCAGTTCTCCATGTTTTCTGCCTGGTTGGGGCACTTCTCTTTGCTCGCTGGACTCATCGTTTCGGTTCCCATCCTTTCCGCTGTTTTTTTTCTCGGCTTTTCACCCAGGGGTCTTGTCGTTCCCCGACCGTACCGTTAGGATGATTCCATAGTAGTCGATGATGCCCCCTTTTTGAAGGGCCGGGCCATTGCCGCAGAGAGGGCTTATGTGCACAGCGATCGTTCTTCACCGAGTATTTCCTTCCCACCCGGTCGTGGTGGCCGGAAATCGAGATGAGTGGCTTGCCCGGCCGGCCCTGGCCCCGCACATGTGGACTCTGCAGGGAGGGAACGCCCCGGTACGGATCTTCGCCGGAAAGGACAGAAAAGAAGGCGGGACCTGGTTCGGGGTCAATCAGTACGGCATCGTGGTGGGCGTGACGAACCGATACACGGGAACGCGAGATGAGGACCGGGCCTCCCGGGGGCAACTCGTCCTGAATTGTCTCGCACAGAACTCGGTCCAAAGTGTGCTCGCCATCCTCACCCAGGAAGAAGCGGCCCGCTACAACCCTTTCAATCTCTTCTGCCTGTCCGACGAAGAGGGAGTCGTTGTCACCCATGACGACCAACGATTCCAGAGACTCCCCCTCGAAGAGGGCATCCACGTCCTGACCAATCGCCCGCCGGACGACACCCAGGACCCGAAAAGGGAGTGGCTCCGATCTCGACTGCACGACCTTCCATCCGATCCGGACGGGATCGTCGAGCCGCTCTCGCAGGTCCTGGCGGTTCATGGGGAGGGAGATCTTCCCCCACCTGTCTGTGTCCACCTGCCGGGCTACGGTACCGTTTCCTCGTTCATGCTGCTCCTCGCGTCCCGGAAAGAGCAGAGCCGATATCTCTATGCCGACGGATCCCCGTGCCGGACAGAGTTCGAGGACCTGACACCCGATCTCCTGAGGGTTTTTCTTCCGGAATCTTGAGCTACCGGCCCGTCTCGTGACCCGTGGAAAGGAACCACCATGGCCGAACAATACGACACGATCATCATCGGCGCCGGCCTGGCCGGACTCTCGGCGGGTGCCGTCGTGTCCGCGGAAGAGGGCCGGAAGGTCCTGGTGCTGGAGAAAGAGGATTACCTGGGCGGCCGCCTCGTCTCGTTCACGGGCCAGGGAAACCATCTGATGCTCCAAGGCCGGGCGCTCGACGCCAAACAGTTCAAGCGAGTCATGGCATCCGTGTATGCCTGGGTCGCGCGGGCAGAGCCGGACATGGATACGATGCTCTCCGATGCCTTGTTGGACGGCTTCACCTTCGAAGCCGGCGGCCACGCCACCTTCTGGGGCACAAAAGGCCGGGTAGCGCATCTGCTCGACTACCTCGACAAACCCGTAGACCTGCCCGGAAACGAAGGGTTCTCCGTACTGGACCCTGAACAGTGCGAGCTTCACCCCATGGAGAAGGGAGGCAGGTACGGCTGGATGAGTGAGGAATCCAACCGCACGGCCAAGTCCCTCCTGCGGCAGATGGGGATGGCCTCCCCCGAAGAACTCCGGGAATGGGATACCATCTCCTTTGGAACGTGGCTGGACGATCGTACGGACGACCGCAAGGTGTACGAATTCCTGGCGGCCGTGGCATCCATCCACATGGTCATGGGTGAACCGGACATGATCCCTGCCGGAGATTTCATCCGGTTCATGCGCACCGCAGGCGAGATCGGCATGAACCTCATCAGAGGCTCCACCGGGATCGTACCCAAACCGGGATTCGTGTACATCGGGGAGCGTCTCGCAGAGAAGATCAACGAAACGGGCGGCACCATCATGACAGGTGCCCGTGTCGAAGACGTCATGTTCGCGAATGGAAAGGTCACCGGTGTCAAGATCAAGAGCACGGAGGGTGAAAGAGAATTCACCGCCGACCAGGTGATCTGCACGGTTCCTGTCCGGAAGATCTGGTCCTTCCTTCCCAGAGATCGGTTTCCGGCGGATCTGGTCGAATCTGTGGACAAGGAGTTCTTCAGCGTGGGCATGTTGACCGGCTATATCGGCGTGAAGAGCAACCTGCTGGCCGATGCGGGCATCAACCCGAAGTCCTGGCTGCTCGTCCCTTCCATCCTCAAGGCCGAAGAGGGCTACATCGGAGATGTGGACATCATCTCGATCATGCCCAGCAGCTTCGAGCCGTCTCTCGTTCCGGAGGGGAAGCACACGATTGCCTACTCCATCGCCCTGACCGAAGGGGAGTTACGGGACAAGGCCAAGGTCAACCGGGTGATCGATCACGGAAGAGAGATCTTTCACCGGACCTTCCCCCGGATGAAAGAGGACACCCTCTGGGAGATCTGGACCTGCTCGGACAAGGGCTTCGGCGATTGGCCGCCACCCGGGTCACGCCGGCCGGACACCACCCAGCCGGGGCTGGACGGCCTCTTCTTCGCAGGAGACGGGTACGGCGCGGCGACCTGGGGCAGCGGTATGGACGCTGCCATCTATTCCGCACTGCTTTGCGTCACGGCCATGACCGGCCAGAACTACGTGGAGAAGGTCATGCCCGCATATCATCGGTAACAGGATTTCTGTCATTTCAGCAAACCCAGAAAAAGGGAGAAAACCATGGCCCTCAAACTGGAAGATGTGAGCTGGAAATTCACAGACAACCGAGAGTGGCGAGAGCATTTCCCGAAGTGGCCGCCCGTGATCGTCTCGTGTGCCATCACAGGCGGTATCCACGGGAAGGCGGCCAACCCGAACCTGCCCGAAACCCCTGAGGAGCAGGCGGACTCCACCTATGAGGCGTACAAGGCCGGGGCAAGCATCGTTCACATCCACGCCCGTGACCCGAATACGGGCTATGGGACGAACACGGAGAAGGCAGAGGACTTCTACAAGGCCAATCATCTCGTCCGTGAACGATGCCCGGATATGATCATCAACAACACGGGCTCGGGCCTCTTCAGGGCGGAAGAGGAGGTCATGACAAAGTTCCTGGCCGAGTGTGATCCGGAGGTGGCCTCCCTGGACGTGGGCATGCTCTACATGCGCATACGGATTCAATCTCCCTTCGACCTCACCCATCCGGACGAAAACGCGAGCAAGTTCCTGAAGGAGAAGAACCTGAAGGTCCTCGATGAGAAGACCCTCGAGTACGAGGGCGTGGACTGCCTCGGCTACACGAAGACAGAGGAGTTCGCCCGCGCCATGCGTGCGAGCAACATCAAGCCGGAGCTCGAGGTCTTCAACAGCCAGAGCTGGTGGTTCGTGGACAACCTGATCGACAAAGGCCTCATAGAGCCCCCCTACTGGTGCCAGCTCGTTTTCGGACAGGACGGCGCCTGCAGCCCCCCGACCGTGATGTCCGCCCTGGACATGATCGAGAACATGCCCCCCAAGTCCCTCTTCTCCGCCATCGGCACAGGTTCCCTCGAACTCCCGATCATCACCCTGAGCCTGATCATGGGGGGGCACATCCGTGTCGGCATGGAGGACAACGTGTACTACCGAAGGGGCGAAAAGGCTAAGAGCAACGCGCAACTCGTCGAGCGGGCGGTCCGCCTCATCAACGAATTGAATCGGGAAGTGGCCACTCCCGCCCAAGCGCGGGAAATGCTCGGCCTCAGCCAGACCCCGAAACAGTATCCTTAGGGTTCCGTCATTCCCGTGCAAACAGCCTTTTTAAGGGAGCAGTTTATTGCTCTTCTTGTGCCGTTTGCCACCTCTGTGAATGCTGTAGGATCAGCAAGTTAACCGCAGCACATCAACAAGAAAAATCCATAAGATTATGGCGGTTTAGGCTGCGTCTCACAT
>JAQYVQ010000477.1 GCA_030145435.1 Syntrophobacteria bacterium
TCATCCCGGTGAATGATTTCATCGCGGAGCCTGTATCCGAGGACGGATTCGATCTCCGCACTCTTCTTGCCTGCGATCCGCTGAATCTCCTGAGAGGAGTAGTTCGTGATCCCCCGGGCCCATTCCGTTCCGTTTGCGTCGAGGCATGCGACCATCTCTCCGTTGTCGAACCGGCCCCGCACTTGCACCACCCCCGAGGAGAGCAGGCTCTTTCCCCTGTGTACGATCGCCTGGACGGCTCCGGCGTCCAGGACCAGTTCCCCCTTCTTCTGGAGGGTGTGGGCGATCCAGTGCTTTTTGTGGGTGAGTCGATCCTTGAGGGGTGCGAAAAAGGTGCCGATCGGGTCCCCCTCAAGAATCCCTGTGAGTACGTCCGGTCTCCTCCCGTCTGCGATCACGGCGGGGTGGCCCGCCTTGGTGGCGATCCGGGCTGCCTCGATCTTCGTGGCCATCCCCCCCGTGCCCAACGGACCGGACGGCCCCTGGGCCAGCCTGCGGAGTTCCGGGGTAACCTCCTGTACGAATGGGATCGGGTCTGCCTCCGGCCTTTCCGCCTCGTGCCAGGCACACAGGCCGGGCGCGTCTGTCAGAAGAATGAGGATGTCTGCGTCCGCCAGGATCGTCACAAGCGCCGAGAGGCTGTCGTTGTCCCCGAACTTGATCTCCTCCACCATGACCGTGTCGTTCTCGTTCACGATCGGTATGACCGAGAACTGGAGAAGCTTGAAGAGCGTGTTCCGTGCGTTCAGGTAACGCCTCCGGTGGCTCAGATCGTCGCGGGTCAGCAAAACCTGGGCCGCTCGCTTCCCGTAACGGTCGAGCGCCTGCTGGTACATGCCCATGAGTTGGGTCTGCCCGATGGCGGCCAGGGCCTGTTTTTCCGGGATGCTGGTGTTCGGGTGCGTCGGAGCGAGCAGGGTGCGTCCTGCCGCGATGGCACCGGATGAGACGAGTATGATCTCCTTTCCCGTCTCCGAGAGGCGGATCACCTGGTCCACGATCGAGTCGAAGACCGCCGCGGACAGTCTTCCCTCTTCGCCCGTGAGGACGTGGGTGCCGATCTTGACGACGATCCGACGGACCGTTTCCAGGTATCGAGTGCGCTCCATAAGTCTTCTTTTCAGCGGTGTTGACGAAAAAACGAATCCCTCGAGAAGGGCAGACCTTTATCGATGGGAGTATCATAATAAGAGAAAGAAGAATCCACGGTCAACAACATCGGAAAGGGCGGGTCATTGCCAGTCCGGTTCCGCGTGTGCTAAAGACCTGAGTGGTGGGGTACGCTGTCTTGCATCGTGAAAGGGGGAAGAAGATGAGCGAAGATGGGAACATACCGGTGCTGTTCGTTCGCGGCACCACCCTGCCGGAGGGTTGGGAGAAGAGTGTCCTGGCCGTCTGGGAGCAGGGGGGTCGCTATCCTACCGAATACGACCGGGAAGGGGAGGCCCCAAGCCTCGATGCAACGATGACTCTCGTGATCGAAAAGCCCTTTGAAGAGCCCCGCCTTCACCGGGCCTTCCCCGGGGCGATCGAGGACCTGGAGAAATACCGGCTCGAGGTTGTCGAAGGGGTTCACGATCATTGGATTCGGCCCGAGGAGGGCAAATGGACTTATACGTACCACAAACGGCTGTTCGATTATCAGGTCCAGGAAGACCTGGCGAGCGGGGGGGAAGGCCCCTTTGCCGGCGTGGCGCAAATGGACTACCTCGTGGAGAAACTCTCCCACGTGCCTTACTCGCGGCGGGCACAGGCCATCACCTGGATGCCCACCCTGGACCCGAAGACCGATGACCCTCCCTGTTTGCAGAGAGTGTGGTGTCGCCTCGCAGAGGGGGCGGGGGGCCGGCTCTACCTGAACATGAACACCCACTGGAGGAGCCGGGACGCATACAAGGCTGCCTTCATGAACATCTATGCCCTGACCGATCTGCAGCGCATCCTTGCCGAACAGATCGCAGAGCGCATGGGGAGGCCGGTGCAGGTGGGCAGGTACGTGGATATTTCGGATTCCTACCACATCTACGGTTCCTATCTCCAGGAGGTGGAGGAGCGTTTCCTGAGGAGCATCCGTGACCGGTCGTTCGATCAGAGGACGTGGAGATCCGACAACGCGATCATCCAGGATGGAATCCAAAGGGGCAGGGACCAGATCGAATCGGAACAGGAATAGCTTAGTATGCCAATAAGGATCCTTCCTCGCGACTTGACAGAAAAGATCGCTGCCGGCGAGGTCGTGGAAAGGCCGGCATCGGTCGTCAAGGAACTCGTGGAGAATGCGCTTGACGCGCAGGCCACGAGCGTCCTGATCGTCGTCGGCAAGGACGCGGTCGACCATCTGGAGGTCCTGGATGACGGCACGGGCATGCGCCCGGATGAAATCCCCCTGGCCTTCGAGCGGCACGCAACGAGCAAGATTGCCACTTACGAGGACCTGACCCGGATTGCTTCGCTGGGGTTTCGAGGCGAGGCACTGCCGAGCATAGCAGCGGTTGCGGATCTGGAGATTGAAACGAAGACCGAAGAGGCCCCCCTGGGGGTCCGGGTGGAGATGAAGGCCGGCAGCGAAGCGGTTCAGCAGGAGGTTGGCATGCCGAGGGGAACGCGCGTCATCGTCCGGAACCTGTTCCGAACGACCCCGGCTAGACGCAAGTTCCTGCGGTCGAAACAGACCGAGGCAGGACACATACTCGACACGTTCACCCGACTTTCCCTGTCCAAGGTGGACGTGTCCTTCCAACTCAAACGTTCGGGAAAGCTCTGGGTAAACGCCCCTCGCGCCGAGGACCTGCGTCAGCGGGTCGCGCAACTCCTCGGCTGGGAGTTCGGCGAGGGGCTCCAACCCGTGTCGGGCAGCAAGGACGGGTATGGTGTGGAGGGCCTCGTCGGGCCTTCTGAACTCAACAGGGTCACCTCCAGGGGCATGTTCCTGTTCGTCAATGACAGGCCGGTTCGCGACCAGCAACTGCAGCGTGCGATTCGGTCCGCCTACAAAGGGATGTTGCCCAAGGAGCGCTTTCCTGTGGCCGTCCTGTTCTTCACGGTCCCGTATGACGAGGTCGACGTGAATGTGCACCCCGCCAAGATGGAGGTTCACTTCTCCCGTCCCCAGCAAATACGCGATCTGCTCCTCACGTCTCTTTCGGACGTAATCCGCAGAGCGCCGTGGCAGGCGATAAGACCGACCTGGCAGGACAGACCGCCCGCAGTCCCAATGGAAACCGGGGGCACGGCACTACCTTCACCCCCCAGGCCTTACGAGCTTGAGGCTGTTGCCCCACCGTTTGCGGGGCGTGAGGTCCGGGAGGAAATCGTCTTGCCGCCCCAGCCACCCGGCGACGGAAGCGAGGCCGAGGGAAAGGGCAGGGTGGAGGAGCCTCTTTTCTCGAGCTTCCGGATCATCGGCCAGTACAGGGGCGCCTATTTGGTTTGCGAGTATGGCGACCGTCTCATGCTGATCGACCAGCATGCGGCCCACGAAAGAATCGCCTTTGAGAAGCTCGAGGAGGCCTGTGCAACCGAAGGGATATCCAGACAACCCCTCCTCGTTCCGCAGGTGGTCGAACTGCCTCCCCGGGAAGTCGAGTGCCTGAGGAGACACCTCGACTCCCTGATGGAGTGCGGTCTGGAAGCGGAGTTCTACGGGGGCAGGAGCTTCGTCGTCAAGGCGCTGCCTGCCTTGCTCGGCAAGACCGATCCGAAGCCGCTTCTGCAGGATGTCGCGGAAGAGCTTACCGAACTCGAACGGACGAAGCAGCTCGACCTTCTCCGCACGAACGTGCTTGCGCGCATTGCGTGTCATTCCGTCATTCGTGCCGGCCGTATGATGGAGTGGCAGGAAATGGAGGCCTTGCTCGAGCAGCTCGACGCAAAGCCGGGCCTGCTCAGCTGTCCCCATGGTAGGCCTGTGATGATCTCTTGGTCCCTCCACGAAATCGAGAAGAAATTCCACAGGAGTTAACCTAGATGCTGCAATGAAGGCTTCTGCCATGGACCCAAAGAGGATCCTCGTGCTCGTGGGACCAACGGCGGTGGGAAAAACTTCCCTGGCCCTGCAGTTGGCCGCGGAGTTGAACGGGGAGATCGTAAGCGCGGATTCGATGCAGATCTACCGGGGCATGGACATCGGAACGAGCAAGCCAACGCCCGAAGAGAGACGGCGGGTTGCCCACCACCTGATCGACGTCGTGGACCCGGACGAATCGTTTCATGCCGTACAGTTTCAAAAGGAGGCGGATCGCGCAATCGAAGACATCCAAGCCCGGGGCAAGACTGCCATGATCGTGGGTGGAACAGGCCTTTATGTGAAGGGGCTCCTGCACGGCCTGTTCGAAGACCCGAGTGTGGACAAGTTCGATAAGTGGGAGGAAAAACTTAATTATTACAAATCATTAGGTGAGAATCCTCACAAAACACTTGAATCATTGGATCCTGCCGCGGCCCAGCGCATCCATCCGAACGACCATGTGCGTGCCCGGAGGGCTCTGGAGGTGTTTCTTCGAACCGGGAAAAGCATAACCGACCTGCAGAAAGAGCATGGATTTCAACAGGACCGGTACCAGGAGCTCACAATCGGGTTGACCATGGATCGGGAGCGACTCTTCGAACGTATCAATGCCCGGGTTGATGAGATGGTCCGTGCCGGTCTTCTGGAAGAAGTGCGAGCCCTGATGGCCAGGGGCCACTCCCCTGATCTGCCCTCTATGCGGAGCCTGGGTTATCGACATTTGACGAAAGTCATAGCGGGCGAAACAGAGATGTCGGAGGCGGTACGGCTCTTCAAAAGGGACACCCGGAGATATGCGAAGCGCCAGTATACCTGGTTTAACAACCAGGAGAATGTGGAGTGGTTGGCTGCCCCATTTCGGGCAGAACGAATCATCGAAACAATTCGGGCCTTTCTGAGATCGGTGTAAAAGCACTTTGTCGAGAAACCCGAATCTTGGAGAATTTACTTTAACCAGAAGGGGGTTCGTTTAGAACTCCCTTGATTTTTGAATTCGTATCCATATAATTTTTCTAACGTTTCTCCCGTATGGGACAACCACCGAACCCTCACGACCTTTATAGGAATCATGGCTACAAAACGGAAAACGAAGAAGAAAGAGCGTCCGGAGAAGCCGAAAAGGGCTGCACCAGCAGTGAAGAAGGGCCTGGCCGACGGGGATATTGGTGTATTCCGGGAGGAGATCGACAGAATCGATGACGTAATCCTTGAACTCCTCAACAAACGGGCCGACCTGGCCATCGAGATCGGTAAGGCGAAGACAAGCCGCAACCTCGATTTCTATTCCTCGCAGAGGGAAAGATCGATCTTCAAGAGGCTGTCTGCGAAGAACGATGGCCCCTTTCCGAACGAAGCCCTCCGTGCCGTGTATCGGGAAATCATGTCCGCCTCCCTGTCGTTGGAGAAGCCGCTGAGGGTCTCGTTCCTCGGGCCGCGCGCCACGTTTACTCATCTGGCCTGCCTGCAACACTTCGGCCGCTCGAGCCAGTTCATACCGGAAAAGAACATACGGAGCGTGTTCGAAGGCGTTGAGCGGGAGAGGGTGGATTACGGGGTGATCCCGATCGAGAACTCGACCGAAGGAGTGATCGCTCACACCCTTGACCTGTTGATGGAATGCGATGTCACAATTTCCGAAGAGATCATGATCGAGATCAGCCTCGATCTGCTTTCTCGTTCGAAGAGCCTCGATGACATCCGTCGCGTGTATTCCCACCCACACGCGATTGCACAGTGCAGGAACTGGCTGGAGGACCGTCTCGAGGACGCCGAAATCATCGACATGCCCAGCACGGCCAAGGCGGCTGAAATCGCGGCCACAGAGCCCCACAGCGGGGCAGTGGCAAGCAGCTATGCGGCGAAGCTCTATGATCTGAACGTTCTGGAAAGAAGGATCCAGGACGTCCCGCACAACTACACCCGGTTTCTGGTGATCGGGAAGAAGGATGAAGCGCCTACGGGCAGGGACAAGACCTCCCTGATGTTTTCCCTGGGGAAGGACAACGTGGGCGCCCTGTACAAGGCCTTGAAGCCCTTTGCAGAGAATGGGGTGAACCTCACGAAGATCGAGTCCCGGCCGTGCAAGGGGAAGCCGTGGGAGTACATCTTCTTCGTCGACCTGGAAGGTCACCATAGGGATGAAAAACTGGTCGCGGCCCTCGAGGTGTTCCGGGAAGGCTGCAGCGATCTGAAACTCCTCGGATCGTATCCGCAGGGGCGACAGGCACGCGCCGAGGATGTGTCCCGTATCGAAAAGAACGGATCCGCATGAATCGATCGAACCCGGATCAGGAGCCTCCGGAACGGGCTTCCACGCCGCTGTTCGAAACCATGGCGGTCGTCGGTGTCGGCCTGATCGGGGGGTCTCTTGCGCGGGCCGTTAGAGAGCGCGGCCTTGTATCGCGAATCGTCGGTTTGGGAAGGGGCCGGGAGAATCTCCGCAAGGCGCTCGAACTTGGCGTGATCGATGCGATGGAAACCGACTGGGGCAAGGGAATGCGGGACGCCGGGTTGGTCGTGCTTGCCACCCCGGTCGAGAGCATCATGCAACTGCTTCCGAAGATCGGCACCCTGTGTGCAGACGACACGGTCGTGACCGATGTGGGGAGCGTGAAAGGCTCGATCGTGAGAGAGGCGGAGAGGACGCTTACGAGGCCGAGCCGGTTCGTAGGGGGCCATCCGATCGCCGGTACGGAAGACTCCGGTGTGGAGGCGAGCTTCTCGTCCCTGTTCACGGATCGTAAGACGATTCTCACGCCCACAGACGGGACGGACCCAGAGGCGTTGGATCGGGTTCGCCGCCTCTGGGAGGAGATCGGATCGAATGTGGTCGTGATGGATACGGAGAACCACGACAGGGTCATGGGATTTGTCAGCCATCTGCCTCACATCGTGGCCTATGCGCTGGTCCATACCATCTACAGTGAAGATCAGCGGGAGGGCGACCTTGCAAGGTACTCGGCAGGGGGATTCCTCGACTTCACGCGTATTGCGTCCAGTCACCCGGAAATGTGGCGAGACATTTGTCTGATGAACCGGGAAGCCTTGTTGGAGGCAGTCGATTCCTTTGCCCTTACGTTGGACAAGTTCAAGGCCATGATCTCTGCCGAGGACGGGAAGGGACTCGAGGAACATTTCGACCAGTGCAGGCGTACCCGGGCGAGCCTGCTCAAGAAGACGTGACCAGGAAGGTGCCTTTGCAAGAGAGACCCCGAAACGAGACGACCTCCCTCGCGTGTTCATCCACGGATGAAGAGCGCCCCCTGTCTCTGAAACCGGTGCGAGGTCTGTGCGGATCGACCACCGTCCCCGGAGATAAATCCATCTCCCACCGGGCCCTGATCCTGGGATCCCTTTCCTCCGGCGTGATGAAGATCCGGAACCTGTCCCCGGGCGAAGACGTGCGAAGCACATGGCAGTGTCTGGGCCAACTCGGTGTGGGCATCGAACCGCTCGACGAAGAGGTGCGGTTGGAGGGGAAGACGCATGGGCCTTTGAAAGAGCCGGAAACCTTCCTGGACGTGGGTAATTCCGGCACCACGATCCGGTTGCTGGCCGGCTTGTTGTCCGCCCAACCGATGTTCTCTGCCTTGACCGGGGATGATTCCCTTCGACGAAGGCCTATGGACCGAATCGTGAAGCCCCTCCGGCAGATGGGGGCCGAGATATGGGGGAGGGAGAACGGACGGTTCGCCCCCCTCGCGATCAAGGGAGGGCGGCTGAGCCCGATTCACTATGATTCTCCCATCGCCAGCGCACAGGTGAAGACCGCCTTGCTTCTGGCAGGCCTCTTCCTTGAAGGCGAAACGTCTTTCGCCGAGCCGTACCTCTCGCGAGATCACACCGAGCGAATGCTCCGCTACATGGGGGCGGACGTGACCTGCGACCAGAGGACCGTACGCCTCCGGGGCGGGCGCCCGATCGAGGCCAGGGATATCGAGGTTCCCGGCGACCCGTCCTCGGCCGCTTTCCTCGTGGTCGGTGCCTTGATCACATCCCGATCCGAGTTGGAGATTCGCGATGTCTGCGTGAACCCCACCCGCATCGGGTACCTGACGATCCTCGACCGCATGGGCGCCTCCGTGGAACTCTGCAACCGCCGCGAAGTATGCGGTGAGCCTGTGGCGGACCTGAAGGTCCGGTCGAGCCGGTTGAAGGGTACGACGCTCCTGCCGGAAGAGGTCCCCGGCTGTATCGATGAAATCCCGGTTCTGTGCGTGGCGGCAGCGTTCGCACAAGGCAGGACGAAGATCACGGGGGCCAAAGAGCTGCGGGTGAAGGAGTCGGATCGTATCGCGGCCATGGCATCGAACCTGACCGCCATGGGGGTCGACGTGGTCGAAAGGCCGGACGGTCTGGAGATCGGGGGCAGAGGCGGTGTAGCGGCCTTTCAAGGCCGAAGTTGGCAGGATCACCGGATTGCCCTTTCTCTGATCGTGGCGGCATTGGCAGCGGAAGGCCCCAGCCGGGTTCTTGGAGGCGACTGCATGAACATATCTTTCCCGGGCTTCCTCGAGCGGATCGCCCCCCTGATCGAGAAGTGAAAAGGATAGAGGTGAAAGGTCAAAGGTCAAAGGGCAAAGGGCTGGTGATTGCAATCGACGGGCCCTCCGGTGTTGGAAAGAGCACCATCTCACAGGCTCTTGCCGAGAGGCTTGACTGCAGGTACATCGATACCGGAGCCATGTACCGGGCGGTGGCCCTCCTGGCCAGGGCGCGGGCCGTGCCCCCGGACGACCCGCTGGGGCTTGCCGGTCTTGGCAGAAACATGGAGATCGAGTTCATCGTGACGGAAGAAGGGTCGGGGGTGACGCTCGAGGGAGAAGACGTCACCCTGTCGCTTCGCTTGCCCGGGGTGAGTGAGGAGGCCTCGCGCCTGTCTCGATTTCCTGAGGTTCGAGAGGTACTTGTCGAGAAACAGCGTGAGCTTGGCAGGCAGGGGAAGGTGGTGATGGAGGGCCGGGATATCGGCACCGTCGTCCTTCCGGAAGCAGACCTGAAGGTGTTTCTAGATGCCGAGCCGGAGGAGCGGGCGAGAAGGCGGTACCTGCAATGGCAGGAGAAGGGCATCGAAGTCGAACAGGAACAGCTCACCCGGGAGATTCTCTCAAGGGATCAAAGGGACAAGACCCGCAAGGTTGCGCCCCTCGTGCCAGCCGGCGACGCGGCCCTGATCGACACCACACGCCTCGCCCCGGGACAGGTCCTGGACCGGATATTTGCCCTGCTCTCGGAGAGGGGCCTTTTGGAGGAAAAATAGAGTTGGGAAGGTGCCTTGCTCTTTTAGTAAAGTACCGGTATAATTACCGAATTCTTTTGCATTTTTCGGATTGGCTGAGGCTGGGGACTCTCCGGACCCGATTCGGGTGGGAGGGCCCTCAACACGCACCGCAACCCAAGGCGTCAAGGGCCTGTAGACTGACGCCGACAAGAAGCACCAGCAGGAAAAGGAACGAGGAATGAATTCAACAACTACGCCCGAGGACAAAACCGGGACCGAAGATCTCACTCCCGAGATGACGGTCCAAGAAGACCTGTCCGCACCGAACGATGAAGAGGAAGATTTCGCCACACTGCTCGATCAGTCGATGGCAAAACAGAAAGTAGAGGTGGGTGAGGTAGTGGTCGGCGAGGTGATCGGAATCGGGGCCGAGACCGTGACGGTAGATATTGGTTACAAGTCGGAGGGTGAGGTTCATTTGTCTGAATTCAGGCAGCCCGATGGGTCCCATTCTGTGAATGTCGGGGACTCCATCAAGGTCTTCCTGGAGTCCGTGGAAGATGAAGAAGGCATCGTATGGCTCTCGAAAGAGAAGGCCGATCAATTGGCGATATGGGACGACCTCCAGGCAGCATATAACGATGAGGAGGTCGTGAAGGGCAGGATCGTGCAGCGGGTGAAGGGAGGCCTGTCCGTGGATATCGGCGTGCCCGCATTCCTGCCGGGAAGCCAGGTGGATCTGCGTCCCGTCAAGAACCTCGATGACATGATCGGAAAAACCTTTGAGTTCAAGATTCTCAAGTTCAACAAGAAGAGGGGCAACATCGTTCTCTCACGAAGGGTCCTGTTGGAGAAGGAGCGCGATGCCCTTCGGAAGGAAACGCTCAAGCGGATGGAAGAGGGGGTTGTCCTCGAGGGAATCGTGAAGAACATCACCGACTACGGGGCCTTCATCGATCTGGGCGGCGTGGACGGATTGCTCCATATCACCGATATGTCCTGGGGAAGGGTCGGGCACCCCTCCGAACTCTTGTCCATCGGAGACGAGATTGACGTGAAAGTGCTGCGGTATGATCAGGAAAGGGAAAGGGTGTCGCTGGGACTTAAGCAGACGAAGGCGGACCCTTGGTCTGCGGCGGCCGGGAAGTATCCCGTGGGAACGAGACTGGAAGGGCGCGTGGTCAGTCTGACCGACTACGGGGCCTTCGTGGAGCTCGAGCAAGGAATCGAAGGATTGATTCACATCTCTGAGATGTCCTGGGTCAAGAAGATCCGGCATCCATCCCAAATCCTCTCCGTGCAGGACACGATCGAGGCTGTTGTGCTGAACCTCGACGTGGAGAACCAGAGGATTTCCCTCGGCCTGAAACAGACGGAATCCAACCCGTGGGCGGTTCTCAAGGATCGATACCCGAAAGGCTCGAGGATTCAGGGGCTGATTCGGAACATCACGGATTTCGGGATCTTCGTGGGCATCGAAGACGGGATCGACGGCCTCGTGCACATCTCGGACCTGTCCTGGACTCACAAGGTGAAGCACCCGAGCGAGATCTATAAGAAGGGGGAGGAGATCGAGGCGGTGGTGCTGAACATCGATGAGGACAGCAACAAGTTCTCGTTGGGGATCAAGCAGCTGGAGAAGGATCCTTGGGATGAGATCCCGGATCGTTACAGGCTCGGGGACATGGTGAAGGGCAATGTGACGAACGTTACGGACTTCGGTATCTTCCTCGAGATCGAGAAGGGTATCGAGGGCCTGATTCACATCTCAGAACTCAGCGACGAAAGGGTGGAGGATATCCGGAACTTCACCGGCGTCGGGGATGAGCTCGAGGCAAAGATCATCCATCTGGATCCCCGGGAACGAAAGATCGGTTTGAGCATCAAGGCCATGAGGAAGGACGCGGAGAAGGCGGACATGGACGCCTTCCTGTCCCAGAAGGAAGCGCCTCATCGCGTAGAAGAAGACTGGAAACAGGAACTCAGAGACCTGTCCAAGACGCTCGACCTGCCGGACGCACAGCGGAAGGCTTCCGAGCCGTCCAGCAGTGTGCAGGAACCCGCTTCCGCCCCGGCGGAGACCGACCCGGAATCGGAAGAAGCCCCGGCAGAGGA
>JAQYVQ010000481.1 GCA_030145435.1 Syntrophobacteria bacterium
TGAGGAAGGGTGTCGAGAACGGTGGCGATGAGCAAGAATCCGGAGTTGCGCGGAAACGGTCGTGGGAGTGCTGGCCCGTAGCCAGAGGGAAAGGAGTGGCAAGATGTCAAAGGCAATGGAGCACGTTCGTTATCTCGTGGACGTGGTGGGTTTCAGAGCGCCCGCCTCGGAAGGGGAACGGTGGGCCTCGAAGTACATAGCCGGTGTCATGGAAAAACTGGGGATCGAGTGCCGGGTCGAGCCCTTCGATTCCTACAAGACCTTTTCCTACCCCCTCATGATTGTGTGGGCCCTGAGTGTCCTCGGGGGACTCCTCTGCTGCTCTCACGGGTTCCTGGGATTCCTGCTGGTTACCCTTGGCGCCGCGGCCTTTTACCGGGAAGCGCACTATCGGGGCTGGGTTTCCCGGCTGTTGCCCCACGAGCCCTCCCAAAACGTGGTGGGGCGAATCCCGGCAAAAGGCGAGGCTCTCCGCCGGGTGCTCGTCTGTGCCCACTACGACACTTCCAAGACCGGATTGTATTTTGATCCCCGGTTCGTAGGCGGATTTCGAACCCTCCTCCTCCTGACCGTTGTGTCCGCCTTGGGGTTGCCCGTCTTTGTCCTGCTGGGGGGCTTGTTCTGGTCGGGCCTGTTCGGACTGCTTCGTGAGTTGGCCACGCTCTGGCTCTTTCTGAACATCCTCGTGCTGCTACATCGGGAGGTCTACGGCAAGAATGTGTACGGCGCGAACGACAATGCGTCCGGAACGGGTGTGATGCTCGCCATTGCCGAGCGGCTGGCCAAGGAACCCCTCCAGAACACGGAGGTGTGGGTTGCGGCCACCGGATGCGAAGAAGTGGGTCTGGTGGGGATGCTCGACCTCCTGAAGAGGCACGGGCAGGAATTAGAGGACGCCCTGATCGTGAACCTGGACGGTGTGGGGGCAGGGGAACTCAAGTACATCACCGGAGAGGGCCTGGTCAAGGTGTTTCCGGCCGACCCGGAGCTGCTCATGTTCTCCGCTGAGGTTGTCCGGGAAAACCCTGAACTGCCGTTGGCTCCCAAGGAGCACCGCGACGGCCTCGGTACCGATGCGAGCGGGGCTCTGATCAACGGGTACCGGGCCATGACCGTCATGGGCCTGGATGAGGATGGCGTGGTCCCGAACTGGCATTGGGAAACCGACGTGGTCGAAAATCTGAACGAAAAGAACCTTGGCGACGCGGAGACCTTTGTCGATCTTCTCCTGAAGAAGATCGATCATGAGAAATAAGGGGAGATCGACAACGAGGAGGCTGCATCCGAGGTCTTGAACCGGAGAACCCGCAAGAAGGAGGAAAGAGAATGGCGACGAGAATCGGAATCAATGGATTTGGTCGAATTGGCCGATGCGTCCTTCGGGCAGGCTGGAAGAACCCCGATCTCGAGTTCGTGGGCATCAACGACCTCACCGACGCGGCCACCCTGGCCCATCTGCTGAAGTACGACTCGGTTCACGGTACGTTCAATGCCCAGGTCAAAGCTCTTGATGATGCAATCGTCGTGGGCAACAAGAAAATACGCGTTCTGTCGGTCCGGGACCCTGCCGAGTTGCCCTGGAAGAAACTTCGCGTTGACGTCGTCTTCGAGTGCACCGGGCTCTTCCGCGACAAGGCAAAGGCAGAGGCGCACCGAAAGGCGGGCGCGAAGAAGGTGATCATCTCGGCCCCGGCCAAGGGGGAAGACCTCACGGTCGTCATGGGCGTGAACGACGACAAGTACAATCCGAAGAAGCACCACATCCTGTCGAATGCATCCTGTACGACGAATTGCCTGGCCCCCGTGGCCAAGGTATTGAACGACACGTTCGGCATCGAGAAGGGCCTGATGACGACCATCCACTCCTACACGAATGACCAGAGGATCCTGGATCTCCCCCACAAGGACCTGCGACGTGCCAGGGCGGCTGCGGAATCGATGATCCCCACGACCACCGGGGCTGCCAAAGCGGTGGGGTTGGTCCTGCCCGAACTTCAGGGCAAGCTGGACGGGATGTCGATGCGGGTTCCCACGCCGAACGTCTCGGTGGTGGACCTCGTGGCGGTCCTGAAGAAGGGGGCAACCGTCGAGAAGGTGAACCAGGCCCTCAAGAAGGCTGCTTCCGGAAAGATGAAGGGGATCCTCTCCTTCTGCGAAGAACCGCTCGTCTCCATCGACTTCAACGGAAACACCCACTCCTCCATCGTGGATGCGAGCCTGACCACGGTGATGGACGGCAACATGGTGAAGGTGATCTCCTGGTACGACAACGAGACCGGTTTTTCCCATCGGATGCTCGACCTGACCCTTCTGATTGCAAAGGACCTCTAAGCAAGGGAGGAAGAGGAAGTGGCCGTCCGAACGATCGATGAACTCGATCTGAAGGGGAAGCGGGTCTTCATCCGGGTCGACTTCAACGTCCCCTTGGATCCCCAGGGCAGGGTGACCGACGACACACGGATTCAGGCGGCCCTTCCGACGATCGAATTCGCGAAGGGCAGAGGGGCAAAGGTCATCCTTGCCTCCCATCTCGGCAGGCCCAAGGGAAAGCGTGTTCCGGAGATGATCCTTGCCCCGGTGGCGAGGCGTCTTTCGGAGTTGCTCCGTTCCCCCGTGAAGACCGTGGGGGATTGTGTCGGACCGGAGGTGGAGGCCGCGGTCGGGGCGCTGGCAGAGGGCGACGTTCTCCTGCTCGAGAATCTTCGCTACCACAAGGAAGAGACCGAGAATGACCCCGAGTTTGCGAAGTCCCTCGCGGCTTTGGCGGATGTGTATGTGAACGACGCCTTCGGCGCGGCCCACAGGGCGCACGCCTCGACTTTTGGGATGGTGGAGTTCGTGGGGGATGTGGCTGCCGGGTTCCTGATGAAGAAGGAAATCGCGTACTTGGAGGAGGCCCTGAAGGACCCGGAACGTCCCTTTCTGGCCATTCTTGGAGGGGCGAAGGTTTCGGACAAGATCGGCGTGGCCCGGAATCTGTTGCAGAAGGTGAACGGGTTGATCATCGGTGGGGGCATGGCCAACACCTTCCTCTGGGCAGCGGGACACCCGCCGGGCGCCTCGCGGGTGGAAGAGGACAAGCGCGGCGATGCGATGGCGGTCCTGGAGGAGGCCAAGGGGACTTCTGTCGAGGTGCTCCTGCCCGAAGATGTCGTCGTGGCGAAAGAGATGACCCCGGACGCAGAAACGCGTGTCGTGCCTGTTTCCGAGATCCCCGAAGGATGGCTCGCCCTGGACATCGGTCCGAAAACGGCGGCCAGGTTTTGCGATGCGATCAAGAAGGCAAAGACCGTCGTATGGAACGGTCCGATGGGGGTCTTCGAGATGCCTCCCTTTGCACTCGGTACGCGTGCGGTTGCCAGGGCGGTTGCGGACGCCGACGCGGTTACGATTGTCGGAGGAGGAGATTCCGTGGCGGCCCTGGAGAAGGAGGGGCTGAAGGAAAGGGTAACACATGTCTCTACAGGGGGGGGCGCTTCTCTCGAATATCTCGAAGGGAAGGTCCTTCCGGGGATTGCCATACTCGACCGGTGATGAATCTTTGAGGGGTGAATTTCTAGGCCGCTAGGCGCATGTATGCGAGAATGCGGTTACGCAAATTGCGGACATTGCGAGGGAGCGAAAGCGACCGAAGCAATCTCCAAGCTCCGGTCTCCTGCGAGTAAGGCTGGGAGATTGCTTCGCTAACGCTCGCAATATCCTGCCTTCATGCGATGTTGGATTCGTGACCGCACCCACAAGACGGAACACGAAGGAGGATCCATCGATGAAACGAAGGCCGATCATGGCAGGAAACTGGAAGATGAACATGCTCGTTTCCGAGGCCGAGGCGCTCGTCAAGGGTTTGAAGTCCGGGCTGGACGGCGCCGAAGAGGTGGATGTCGTCGTGGCGCCGCCCTTTCCCTCGCTCTATTCTGTGGGCAAGGCCCTTAGCGGTTCTTCCATCGCCCTGGCCGGCCAGAACCTTCACTGGGAGGTATCCGGGGCCTACACGGGAGAGGTTTCCGCAACGATGCTGCTCGATGTGGGATGCAAGTACGTCATTATCGGGCATTCCGAGAGGAGACAGTTCTTCGGAGAAAATGATGAGACGGTGAACCGCAGGGTCAAGGCCGCCCTTTCGGCCGGGCTGGATCCGATTGTGTGTGTGGGTGAGGTCCTCGAGGAGAGGAAGTCGGGCCGAACGTGGGAGGTCGTGGGAAGGCAGACCCGGGAGGGGTTGGAGGGCATCTCCAAGGGGGATGCGGAGCGGCTGGTTCTCGCCTATGAGCCGGTATGGGCCATCGGCACCGGAGAGACAGCGACCCCGGAGCAGGTACAAGAGGTCCATGCGAAGATAAGAGGCCTGATCGGGGAACTCTACGACGAGGGAATCGCACAAGGGATGCGCATCCAGTACGGGGGCAGCGTAAAGCCGGACAACGTGAGAGGCCTGATGGATCAGCCCGACGTGGATGGCGCCCTCGTGGGGGGAGCCAGCCTGAAGGTCGAGAGCTTTCTCGGGATCGTCAAATTCTGAATACTCTGTCCCCGGACGAGGAATCGTTTGATTCCGGGGCGTTAAGATGTTAGTATTGCATCAAATTCTTTTTTCAACCGGAAAGGCGAAAAAATGCACATCGTAGTCATTCTCTTGCACGTACTGGCCTGTATAGGCCTGATCATGATTGTACTGCTCCAGCGGGGAAAGGGTGCTGACCTGGGAGCGGCCTTTGGCGGCTCTTCCCAGACGGTTTTCGGCGGCCAGGGCGCGGGCGGTTTCCTGACGAAGGTGACGACGGCTGTCGCTGTGCTCTTCATGTTTACCTCCTTGGGCCTGGCGTACCTTGCGTCGAGCCGTGTGCAGGCCACGGTCATGGGTGGTGCGGAACAGGCACAGGAAGTCGGGGCGCCGGCATCGGTCGATGACCCGAGTGCGGCCGATGCGGAGGCCCCCGTAGCGGAACCGACGGAGCCGGCCGAGGCCCCCGCGGAGGATGTTCCACAAGAGTGAGAGTCCATATGCCGAAGTGGTGGAATTGGTAGACACGCCATCTTGAGGGGGTGGTGCCCACCGGGTGTAGGGGTTCGAATCCCCTCTTCGGCACCA
>JAQYVQ010000565.1 GCA_030145435.1 Syntrophobacteria bacterium
ATCCCGCAGAACAAAGTCCTTGCCCACTCGCTGCCCATTGTACTTGTCTTCACTGTAGATGCGGGCCGTTCTGAAGCTCTTCGCGAAATCCTTGTGGATCTCCCGGGCCATTTCGATAACCGTCGTCCCCTTCCGGAAGACGAAGGGGCTCTCCAGATCCGGCTTCCTTCCCGGTGTCTTCGTGTACACGCGTACCTTGTCCAGCACTCGAAAGGCCGCGGCCAGGAATGCATCCGTTCCGACCCCGTCACGCACGGCAATGTTGACCACATCGTAGGATGCGTCGAAGGCCGTCTTCAACGCTTCCACCCCTTCGTCTGCCCCGGGCAGATCCAGCTTCGTGCCCGCGATGAAGAGCCGCTTCGGATGAATGCCTCCAACCGACTCGCCGGGTGACTCGTCCCTTCTGAGGATCGGCACCTTCCTTTGCTTCATCTCCTCGAGAAGGATCTCCGCCTGGCCCACCGGGTCATCGATCAGTTCCACCACCAGGCAAATCGCGTCCGCGTTGCGCAGGATGTTGGCGACCCACGAGTCCGTTACCTCCCAGAGCAGGGGGGGAATGTCCACCAACTGGACGCGGACGTTCTCGAACAGGCCCATGCCGGACAGCGGCTTCAGCGTGGAGTACGGGTAATCGGCAATCTGGGGGGAGGCCTTTGTCAGGGCATCCAGAATCTGGGATTTTCCCACGTTCGGCAGGCCTGCCAGTACGACCTGGCCCGCCCCTTCCTTCTCGACGTGGTGTTCATCCCCTTTTCTCGATCCGCCGGATTGCTTTCCCTGCTTCCCGCGGGCCTTGGACAGCCTCCGCTTCAGGTCTGCCTGGAGTTTTTCCGTGCCCTTGTGCTTCGGGATGAGGCGCAGGAGGGTCTCGAGGATCTCGGCCTTTTCCTCCGGCGTACGGGCGGACCGGAGCCTCTTCTCCTCTTCGTAGTACTGGGGGGGGAGATTGGCCGGCATGAAGCTCCCCAAAGCAAGTTGTTGAAAGAGTGCCCATTTACAGTCCGTTCAAAAACGTCCAGGTGCAAGGCGCACGCAATCCTGAGGAATGAGGCGTACACCGTACGCCGCAGTGACGAAGGATAAGTGCAACGCCGCAGATGGGCGTTTTTCAACGGACTGTTAGGAGGTGTGGATCAGTTGGATCTTATTCGTCGCCTCCTTCAGCTTTCTGCCGACCGACGTGGAGCAGTGTGCACAGAGATACTCGTATCGCTCCCCTTCCGGCAAGACGAGCAGGAGTCGCTTCCGGAGAGGCACCGCTGTCTTGCACTTCGGGCAGTAGAGGCTCGAGGCCTCGAGTTCGTCAAACTGCTTGTTCCCATCCTGAGCCGGCGGTTCTTGCCTGCGAGCGTAAGGGGGCCTTCCCGGTCTTGATCGGTTCATGCTGTCACGCTCCTTTTGCTGCGAATTATAGCACAAGCCCCGGCCTCGAGGTAGATTCCCCTGCGGTTCCAGGGCCTCATCGGGCCACTTCCAGGCCAAAATTGACATCTCCTCGGGTAGGTTCCTATAATATTTACAGGTATTAGTAAAGATCGTTCCCATGGCGGTTCTTTTGAAAGGAGAGACTCCCCTGCCTGAAATCGACCCTGACCAGGGACTTGAAGAGGAAGATCTTCCCAAACCCGGCCGACCGCCCCGACATCGCTCGCTGCTCCTGCTGGGCGTGGCCGTTCTTGTGGGAATCGTCATCGCAGTGATCGTCTTCTTTTTTATGGGAAGCCCGAAGGAGACGGACACGGCGAGCCAGCAGCCGGACCCCACCCGGACGGCTTCCAGCGGAGAGAGTGGAGAGATTCCTGCCGGGACACAGGCAACGGCCGCTCCGGAACAGCCCTCGTCCGACAAGGAATCGTATCGGCCCTCCGGCGTGCCGGTCATCTCCCTGCCCGCGGAAGCGGACAGTTTCGAACTCGAAGCCGTTCTGCTCCCCCCACTGCCTTACTGCATCTTCGTGGGCGCTTACACGGACTTCCAGGAGGCGGCTACGACCCAGAGCGAACTGGACAGCAACTATCTCGCTGCCGACATCATACCGGTCGAGATCAAGGGAAATGTGGCCCAGTCCCTCTTCGGCGTAACACAGGACGGGTTGTGGTACCGCGTCCTGACCGGGCACTTCACCTCCAAGGAGGCAGCGAGGAAGACCCTGGCCGTGATGATGGAAGAGTTGCCCGGGTACCAGCCTGAAATCCTGCGGTTCCCGTACGCCCTCGA
>JAQYVQ010000633.1 GCA_030145435.1 Syntrophobacteria bacterium
TGTCCGTGACCACCCTCATCTTCCTTCCGAAGAACTTCGCTGGGTCTGTCTCGAGCTGAAGCCTAAAGGCGCCGTAGCCGGCCACGAGGAACAACGCCAGGAAGACAGGCAGAAACAGGCGCTTGCCGGACACATTGAACCTGTGCATTCGCCCCAGGATCCCCAGAAAGGCCTCGGAGGGTGGCTTGCGGAGACTCAGCGGCCTCGTGTCCCCGATACTCAACCCGATGGGAAGGAGCGTGATGGAAAGGAGGAAGGCGAAGCCCATGCCTACGGCACTGAAGATGCCGAAAAGCCTGAGGGCCTCGATGCGACAGGCAGCGAGAGACAGGAAGCCGATCATGGTGGTCAACGTGGTCAGAGAGCAGGGCACCAGCATCAGCCCTATGGTGCGTCTCACGGCCTCCGATTTGGTGCTGCACGTCTCGCGGCAGTCCTGGTACTGGCTCAGGATGTGGACGCAATCAGAGGTTCCAATGATGAACAGGATCGTCGGGATCAGGACCGAGAAGAAGTTCAATTCGGTGCCTGCCAGGTACATGACCCCGACCGTCCAGACGACGCTGAGGCTGATGGCGACAAAGGGAAGCAGGACGCAGAGGTAATTCCTGAAGATGAGATACATGGCCAGGATGAGGAGGAAAATGCCCATGGGCAGCAATGTGCTGAAGTCCCTTCTCATGCATCGGAAGAGCTCTGATCTTCCAATGGGGGATCCGGCCATGTAGTGCGGATTGCCGTCGCCCTCCTTTGAAAAGATCTCGTCGATCCGTTCGAGAACGGCATCCCGTTCCTCGACCTCGAGTTTGGCGTCCAGCGTGATGTCGAAGAGTGCGATGCTGTTGTCTTTCGACACGAGGAGACCATCATACAAGGGGTTTTCCTCGATCCTTTGCTTCAACGCTTCTTGTTCCTGAGTGTTTTCGGGCATGGAGCGCACAAGGGGGCCGACAATGAGAGAGCCGTCCTGTACGAAGACGTCTTCGGCGTTCCCGATCGAGACAACCCGGGTTACCCCTTCGAGTTGGTTCAGCTCTTCGGTGATCTTTCTTATCCTCTGGAGGTTTTCGGCCTCGAGCACGTTGTCCGCCGAGTAGGCGGCGGCCACCATCTCATCGTATCCGAACTCCTCGAAGAAGGCCTGGAGCCGAGGGTATTCCGGGTCATCCTTGAACATCAGCTCATCAGGCCGCTGGTTCAGGTCTATCCGGAACGAGAAGAATCCCAGGAAAAGCGTGATTGCCCCGACACCTACGAGGATGTAATACCGCCGTGCCAGGATGAAGCGGGCGAGGGCCTCCATCATTGGGAAATCTCCTCTTGTGGGTCTCTGTTGATGGCGCAGGGAACGGATACCGTCCCAAAAAGAGAATCAAGTTACGTGCCAGAATGTGGAAAGAAATTTGCAGCAGGGTGTTTGCAGGGGATTTGTCGACAAGGAAGGGGCAGGACACGGCTCCGTGCCGCAAAAAGGGGTGAAAAGTGTTGACGAACGGACACACACGGGCGCATGCCGGTTTCCCGGTGGAGACATCTGCCCCGGCTGCGGAATGGCGCCGAATTGCGGGTCCAGGGTTTCCCCGTGGAAATAGTTCTTGCGAGAAGCCCCCGCAGAGATTATAAAAAAAGGGATTCCGTTCTCACACCGCCCCCACCGGTCGAGCCGCCAATGATCAATCGGGACTTGAATCAGGACCTGCAGAGCACGCTGGTCGACTATTTCTTCAAGGCCAAGATCATTTTGGGCTTGACCTGCCTGTCCCTCCTCCTGTTCTTCCATTATTTTCGATTCCTCGGTGTCGAGGCCGGGTCCATCATCTTCACGTTTGCCATCGAGATCGGCATCTGGGCATCGTATTTCCCGGTCCGGGCCAAGCGGCCGGAATCGGTCTTCCGCTACAATTCCGTGAGCCTCTGGATCGACGTCATTGCCATGACCATCGCGCTCCACTACTTCGGCGGGATCTACTCGATGATCTGGGCGGCCGCCTATCTTCTCCTGATCGCCTGCTCGAGCCTTTTCCTCTCGAAGAGGGGGCGGGTCCTGTTCGCCGCGTACGTGATCCTGGCATTCAGCCTTCTCTGTTATCTCGAGCACTATGGGGTGATCCCCCGGCACAACATCTTCAGGGTTCCGCCCAGTACCGGCATGGACATCTTCTTCTGGTCGAGCACCAGCCTGATCATCTGTGCCGCAGCGGTTCTTACCAACAAGGTGGGGGAGGTTCTCAGCCGGCTGGAGAAGTTCGCCAACCTGGGAAGGCTGTCCACAGAGCTGGCCCACGAAATCCGGACGCCCCTTCAGGTGATCGAGGGCCTGCTCCATCGCGCAGAGACCTCTGAGGACACAAAGAAAGAGATCCGGGCCCAGACGGAGAGGATTGCACGATTCGTCAAAGAGATCCTGGCCCTGGGCGGGGAGGAGCGGCTTCGGGTCACTACACTGCGGATCCAGGACATCGTCGACCATTCGGTCAACCTGATCCTGAAGGCCCTGCCGGCCCGACCCGGGATCCGGGTGGAGAGGGACTTCTGCGAGGAGGAACTCTGGGTGGACGGGGATGCGGACCAGCTCATCAAGGCCTTTTCAAACCTGGTCCGGAACGGAATCGACTCGATGGACGACAGTGGCAGACTCTCGGTAAAGGTCTCCCGCTACGGGTTCGAATGGCTCCAGGTCGACATCCAGGACACCGGAGCCGGCATGGAGCGGGCGGAATTCGACCGAATCTTCGAGCCCTTCTACACGACCAAGACCGGCAGGAGGGGGGTCGGCCTTGGGCTTGCCATTGCCAAGAAGTTCATCGAAGCGAACAACGGTCGCGTCGAAGTTGACAGCCGGTTGGGGGAAGGGAGCCTGTTCACCGTGAGGCTGCCCCTGTCCGCCCCACCCTGAAAAATCTTTTTATCTTCACGTATTGACAAGAATAGCCGGAGGCTGGTAGCGTTCTTATAAGGTCGGTGTAATTTCTGTTCTGGAAGACGAGGGTCCGCCGCTCAGATTTGCAAGTCCGGGCGGCTTTTTTTATCAAGGGTATGCGGGGTGTCACGAGGCACGCGCTCCGCGAACAAAGGAGGTTCTCGAGGAATGGAAAAGGAACAGGGTGTGGTCAAGTGGTTCGATGAGCGAAAAGGCTACGGATTCATCTCCCGCGAATCGGTAGACGGTGATATTTTCGTGCATCATTCCGCTATCACCGGCGAGGGGTTCAAGACGCTCAACGAAGGCGACCGCGTTGAGTTTGTTGTTACCCAGGGACAGAAAGGGCCGGCAGCCGGCGAGGTGGTGAAGCTGTAAGGCGATTGCCCTGCCTTGCACGCTTTTTCTCATAAGTTGATCGTATCGGGAAGAGGTTCCGCGATTCTTCCAGGCTTTTTGCCCGGCGGAAGGCGACGCCTGGAAGCGCAATCTTTCAATCATGGAGGGACGGATTGGCTCGCGATGATCTTGTACAGACAGAGGGGATTGTAACGGACGTAAAGGCCGGTGGACATTTCATCGTGAAGCTCGATTCCGAACAGCAGATTTCCGCCAAACTCTCGGGCCGGATGCGAAAGTTCCACATACGGGTGATCCTGGGCGATAGGGTGACGGTAGGGGTTTCCCCGTACGATCCGACCCACGGCCTGATCATCCACCGGGAGAAGTTGCCGCCTCGCACCCCGTTTCAGCGCCCCAGAAGAACCTGACTCCCCACGATCGCTTCTTGCCTCAAGCGTGGTTTCTCAACTTCAGTTCCACAGGATGCGGTGCCAGGTAGACCTGCTGCTTCAGGTAGGGTTGGTCGTATTTCCGCACGCAGTGGTTCATCAGGGTGACCGGCACGATCAGGGGCAGGGTGCCTTCGTGGTACTGGCCGATGACCTCCAGCAGCTCCTGTTTTTCGTCCCCAGAAAGATCCTTCTTGAAGTATCCCATCAGGTGGTGAAGGACGTTGGTGTGCTTCTTCACCGTGGCCTTCAGGCGAACCGTCTCCATCAGCAGAGTCAGGTACTGTGCGTAGAGGTCCTGCGGGTCCATGTCCTTCGCCTTCGCCACGAGCCGCCCCAGGGAAGTGTAGTGCTTCGGGCTGTGCGCCAGGATGAGGAGCTTGTGGCGGGTGTGGAAATCCACCAGGCGGCCGACCCTCCTTCCCCCGGCCATCATTTCACGCCATCGCTTGAACACGAAGATCCGCTCGATGAAGTTCTCCCGAAGCTCGGGATCGTGAAGCCGGCCGTCCTCTTCGACGGGCAGCAGGGGGAAATGCTTCATGAAGGCCATGGCGAAGAGGCCCACGCCCCGGTTGGAGGGAACCCCGTTCGCATCGTAGATCTTCACCCGCTCCATACCACTGCTCGGGGATTTGCTTTTGAAGATATAGCCGCACAGACCCTCTTTTTCCAGCTCCACAACCCGTCTGCCTGCCCAGCGAGACATGCGATCCGTAAAATCCTGCTCGGTTCGGGTCGTGACCAGCCTGGGGGATTCCGGATCCCCCACCAGGCGGAGGGACTCTCGCGGAACCGGGAAACCGCACTCCACCTCCGGGCAGACCGGCACGAAGTCGACATATTCGACCAGGGTGTTTGCCAGGTACCTGTCCAGCTTGTGCGCAC
>JAQYVQ010000642.1 GCA_030145435.1 Syntrophobacteria bacterium
GTAGCGTTCATCTCCGACTGCCGCGGGGATCAGGGGCGTTGCTATGCGGTCTGCCCGCGAACCGACACCGACCTGGACGCCCTGCGGAGGCTCACCATCCCGGACAGGCAAACCGACTTCGTTCTCGGCCCTTACGAGTCCGTCTGGATGGCCAGGGCAAAGGACGAGGGAGTCCGCTCCAAGGCCCAGTACGGCGGAACCGTGACCGCCCTGGCCTTGTTCGCGATCGAGACCGGCCGTGTCGACACGGCCCTGCTCACGGCCTGGTCGCAGGATCCGGACGAACCGCACGTATCTACGCCCCTTGTGGCGAAGACCCGGGACGAGGTGCTCCTCGCCTCCGGATCGAAGTACACGGCCAGCCCGACCCTCAAGGCGCTCGACGGCATCCTCAAAGAGGGTGCTGAGAACGTCTTCGTCGTCGGCAGGCCCTGCCAGGTCCTGGCCCTGCGAAAGCGCATGCAGATCGAAGACCCCACCTTCCCGGGCGAACGCATCGCCCTCGTGGTGGGCCTCTTTTGCATGTGGTCTCTTTCGTATCGCGACTTCGAGAAGATGATCCAGCCCCTGACCGGAGACGAAAAGCTGAAGCGGGTAGACGTGCCCCAGGGGCGCTTCATCGTGGAGACCGACCGCGACACCCTCGAGCTGGACCACGATTCGGTACGATCTCATTCCCGGCAGACCTGCCAGAGTTGCTTCGACTTTACGTCCGAGCTGGCCGACCTCTCGGTGGGGTCGACGGAGTGGAAGGACGACTGGAACACCCTGATCGTTCGAACCGAAACGGGCCGCGCCTTCCTGGACGCCGCCGTGGAACAGGGATGGATCGAGGTCGAGCCTTTTCCTGAGGATCGACTGCGTCTTCTCAAGGTGGCCTCTTTCAACAAGAAGCGAAGGGTCCTGGAGGAGCTCGAGCGGAAGGCAAAGAAGAACGGCATTGAACCCTATCTGAAAATCTCGCAGGAAGAGAAGGAATATCTCCTGCGCGCCCACGGTCCCAGGACCGAGGAGTAAGGCATGGACCCACTTGAGATCGACGAGCCGGGCCGCAAGGTCCTCCTCATGGGAAACGAGGCGATCGCCCGTGGCGCGATCGAGGCGGGCTTACACTTCTGTGCAGCCTACCCGGGCTCTCCTTCTTCGGAGATCATGGCCGCCTTGTCCCGCGTGGCCCCCCACTTCGGCCACTACACGGAATGGTCCACGAACGAGAAGGTCGCCCTGGAAGGTGCTTGCGGCGCGGCCTACACGGGCCTGCGGGCCATGGCGACCATGAAACAGAACGGCGTCAACGTGGCGGCCGACATCCTGACCGCGATGGCGCTGGCCGGCAACCCGGGAGGACTCGTTCTGGTGGTGTGCGACGATCCGGGCGGCATTTCGAGCACCAACGAGGTGGACACGCGCAACTATGCCCGGCTCGCCGACGTCCCGCTCCTCGAGCCCTCCACGTTCCAGGAGGCCAAGGACATGGTCCGCTGGGCCTTCTCCCTTTCCGAGGAACTGGAACTCCTTTGCATGGTCCGTTCCGTGACGCGCATTTCACACGCAAGAGGCGTCGTGGAACTCGGCACGATCGAGAAGCTCGAAAGAACGCCGGTCATGAAGCCGGAGCAGAGATACGGCTCATTACCGCCCTGCCCGAACCACGCAGAGGTGAAGGCCAAGCTTCGGAGGGCCGGTGAGATCTTCGAGACCTCCCCTTTCAACCGGTACGCCGGACCCGAAGAGCCGGAACTCCTCGTCGTGACCTGCGGGACCGGCTGGTGGTACAGCACAGAGGCGATCCAGATGCTTGGCGTAGCGGATCGCGTCGGCGTGCTCAAGCTGGGCACCACCTGGCCGCTGCCCGAAAGGCTCCTCAAGAGGCACCTCGAAATGGCATCGTCCGTTCTGGTGATCGAGGAATCGGACCCGGTGCTCGAGTACAACCTGAAGGCATTGTTGTACAACGAGGACCTTCAGGCCGTCGCTCCCTCCCGGGTGCTCGGTAAGGTGACCGGCACCGTACAGGGCGTGTACGGACCCGGCGTGGGGGAGATGAACCCGAACGTGGTAGCAGACGCCATCTCCCGAGCGCTGGAACTCGAAGCCCCTTCTCTGCCAAAGAGCTTGAAATCATCGATGCAGTCGGAGATCGATTTCGAGCTTCCCAAGCGGGAGGTGGCCTTCTGTCCCGGCTGTCCGCACCGGGCCTCCTATTGGGTCATGAAGAACGTGCTCCGCCTCGATGGAAGGGATGGGCTGCTGATCGGCGACATCGGATGCTACACGCTCGGGTTCGGCCGGACCGGTTACTACATGTCCCGCACGATGCACTGCATGGGCTCTGCCATCGGGTTCTGCTCCGGCATGGGCAAGCTGGAGAGGTTCGGGTTCTCCCAACCCACGATTGCCGTGGTCGGGGACTCCACGTTCTTTCACGCCTGCCTGCCCGGGCTCGTGAATGCCCGCTACAATAGCTCGTCTTTCCTCTGTGTGGTCCTGGACAACAGCGCGACCGCCATGACAGGTTTCCAGCCCCACCCGGGCACCGGGAAGAACGCCCTCGGGGAGGAGGCCCCCAAGCTCTCCATCGAATCCTTGTGCGCCGGCATGGACATCCCGGTTCAGGTCGTCGACCCCTTCGACGTTCCGGCTGCTACCCAGATCCTCTACCGGGCCCTGCAGAAGGAAGAACTGCAGGTGGTGGTCATGCGGCACAAGTGCGCCGTCCTTCAGGGTCGCGAAGAGGGCTTGCCCGCCAGAAGGGTCTGGGTGGACGCAGAGAAGTGCGTGGGCGAGCAGTGCGGGTGCAACTGTTTCTGCTCGGCCGCCTTTGGGTGCCCTGCCCTGATCTGGGATGAACAAAAGGGAATCGCTGCCATCGACGAGGTTATCTGTTCGCGATGTGGCCTGTGTACAGAACTCTGCCCCGGAGACGCCATCCGCATCACCGAAGAGGAACCCCGGCCATGACGGACCTTCGCAAAGACCCATTCAACTTGATCATTGCCGGCGTGGGCGGACAGGGAAACATCCTCGCTTCCCAGGTAGTGGCGCAAGCAGCCCTGATGGAAGACCTGAACGCGACCATCGGAGAGACCTACGGCGTCTCTCAGCGGGGTGGCTCCGTCATGAGCCATGTCCGCGTCACGGCTGGAACGCCGGTGGGCCCGTTGATTCCCCAGGGTCAAGGCGACCTCCTCGTCGGCTTCGAGCCGATCGAGACCCTGCAAGTGGCCATGGATTTCGGAAACCCACAGATCCGCGTCATCCTCAACCCGAGGCCCGTTTACCCCATCGGGGTGCTTTCCGGCGACCTCGCCTACCCGCCCATCGACCGGATCCTCGATCTCCTGCAAAAGCACGTGGCCGACCTGAAGACCCTGCCGGCAACCGATATCGCCAAGGAAGCTGGCGAGATCCGGGCCATGAACCTGGTGATGGTCGGGGCCCTCGCGGCCACCGGGCTCCTTCCGATGAAGAAGGAGAGCTACGTCAAGGCCATCCAGGACCAGTTTCGCGGCCGCACCCTGGAGATCAACCAGCGGGCCTTCGAGAACGGCTACAACGCGGACCCGTCCGAACGAGCGTGAAACCGGATGAAGGTCGCGCGGGAGGCGGTGGTCTTTGGGATGGCAGGTCGTGCTCGGCGGGTCTGTCGGGAACAGCAGCTACAGGCAGGAGGAAGGAAAAGGTGCTCCCCTTTCCCTCTTCACTCTCGACCCAGATGTCACCGCCGTAGTGGCCGATGACCTCTTTGCAGATGGGCAATCCAAGGCCCGTACCTTTGGGCTTGTCCTTTGAAGATTCGGTGTGTATCTGATGGAATTTGTCGAAGATGACCTCATAGTCCTTCTCTTCAATCCCGATCCCCTGGTCGGAAACACTCACTCGGATCCATGCAGAGGTGTCACCGGAACCCCTTCCGTCTACAGGTTCCGCATGGATGTGGATTTCTCCCCCCTCGTGGGAGAACTTGATGGCATTCCCGAGCAGATTCGTGAGCACTTGCTGAATCCTGTCACGGTCCGCATGAATCATCGGGAGGCCCGGTGAGATATCCAGCTTCAAGCGGAGAGATCTTTCCTCCCGTAGCTGGTGCTGCGCCTTGGCCACATCCTCGATGACCTCCCGGATGGACAAGGGGCCGTCCTGCCAGACCATTCGGCCCGCCTCGATACGGCTGAGGTCGAGCAGATCGTTGATGAGTCGCGTGAGCCGCTCGCTTTCGGTATTGATGATCTG
>JAQYVQ010000643.1 GCA_030145435.1 Syntrophobacteria bacterium
TCCGATCGCCGTGACCTGGTGACCCCTGTGTCACACGGGCGTGGTCTACGTCCGTCGAGTCGACAAGCAGCCGCTCACCCTGATCGTCTCGGGCAGGCTCTGGCGCAACGGCCTGGTCATGCAGGATCTCGAGACCCGGAGCTACTGGAGCCACATCACCGGAGTGGGGCTGCTGGGAAGACACAAGGGGCGCAGCCTCTCGACAATTCCGGTCGTGCAGACGACGTGGTCGGACTGGCATCGAACCCATCCGGAAACGAAGTTGCTGAAGAAGTCCCGGGAAATCCGTTCTTCGGCCTATGAGGCTTATTTCAAGGATCCGGCTAGATTTGGACTCTTCCGAACCGAATGGCTGAGGGATCAGATGCCGGGTAAAGAGCTTGTCCACGGCATCGCGGGCGGGCCCCACTCTCTTGCCGTTCCAGACAAGAAGATAGAGAAGGGCGACATCCTCTGGGCGAACCTCGGAGAAAGGGGTGTCCTCGTCATACGCACGCTCGATAGCGGGGTCCGGGCCTACCTTGCCGCGACGGCCACTCGCCTCCAGGCCGGCCCGGTACCGGGAGAGTATGCGGACAAGGAAACCGGTTCCATCTGGGACCTCAATCGAGGCATCTGTGTGAGTGGCAGGCGAAAGGGCGAGCACCTCGAGGCGCTGCGGGTAACGGCCGCCTTCTGGTTCGCGTGGAGTACGTTCTATCCGAACACCCGGATCGTTCCTTAACGATCCGGTTCATGAACAATGCCCCGAGGTCTGGGAAAAGGGCCTCCGGATCATACGGTATCGGATCGGCATCAACAGAATAGAAGGTAGATCGAAGTTGACGGGAAGATGACCCTGAAGATGACCCTATACAGGAGAATTGCCATGAACACGAGAAAGCAAGCAATGTTTTGTGCAACCGTCTTGGGCCTGGCTCTGGTCTTGACGCTGAGCGGTTGCCACCCCACCATATCCAAGTCGGTGACCAAGCAAGCAGAGCGTAACCTGTCGTTTGCCGAGATTAGAGAAAACCCTGATCAGCACCTAGGGAAGGTGGTGGTTCTGGGAGGGACGGTCATAAGGACGGAAACGAGGCAGGACGAAACCGTGATGGAAGTGCAGGAGAAGAGACTGGGCGGGACAATGGAACCACGGGATGGAGACGACAAGACGGGAGGAAGGTTTCTGGTTGTATTCCCAGGTCCGTTGGACCCGGCCGAGTATACTAAGGGGAGAAGGATCACGGTAGGCGGACAGATCGAAGGTAAGGAACGGATGACCTCAGGTGAGCAAGACGAGGCTTATCCTGTGATCCGGGCAATGGACAGCCGTCTCTGGGACACCTGCGGAGACGGCCTCTATGCGTATTCTTACTATAAAGATTACTATGGGGGCATGAAGTCCACCTACCACAAGAGTCATGGCTACGCTTACCGGTGCCGTTGAGGGGACACGGGCGTTTGTCAAAACGATAAATCCCGGTGTCAAATAGAGAATCGCCCCCGGAATGAGAGGCTCGTCCCCTCGTTGTACGGGGGCTCGGGTCTTCTTTCCTTGTCCAGTTTCTCTATTATAAATAGATGCTTGGATCCACTATCCCGCCTCTGCGCCCGCTCTGGCACGCATCTTGTTTAAGAGCAAGGGACAAGGCGCATGCGGCACGGTAAGATCCGGACGAAATGTAAGCACTCCATGCCTGGACGCCGCCGGAATCGATGGCGACGGCGAGGATGACGATACAAGGAAGGCGATAACCAGAGAATCCCGATCAACCCTCAACCCAACCCTCCTTCCCCCTCCGAAGGCCTCCCCTGTAAAAGGGGGAGGCCATTTTCTTGTTCTATTCCAAGGACACTTCCCGGGCACAGCACGACCCCGGGCTTGAGGATAGCTCCCCTGACCCCTATACTTCTTCTCTCGGCCCCAGACCCACTTGCGACCCAAAATCAAGGAGACTCGCCGTGACCAGGCCCGGCTATGTGCATGGGTATTCGGAGAGAGAGTCCTCGAGGCTCTCGGACCAGGCGAACACGCTCGACCCGCTCCTCCATGGTGACACGAGCTATCCCCCGGGAAGCACAGTTCTGGAGTGCGGGTGCGGCACCGGCGCGCAGACCCTTATCCTGGCAAGGAATAGCCCGGAAGCCCGGATCACCTCGGTCGACTTGTCACAGGACTCCCTGGAAAAGGCGGCTGCCTTGATCGAGAACGAGGGACTCTCGAATGTGACGTTTCAACAGGCTGACGTTTTCGCCCTTCCCTTCGAGGAGGAGGCCTTTGATCACGTCTTTGTCTGCTTCGTTCTCGAGCACTTGCAGGATCCGGTCGGGGCGTTGGCTTGTTTGAAGAAGGTGTTGCAGAGGAAAGGGTCGATCACCGTCATCGAAGGGGATCACGGGTCATGGTATTGCCATCCTGAGAGCCCGGAGGCCAGACGCACGGTTCAGTGTCTCATCGAGGCGCAGGCCCACCTGGGTGGCGACTCCCTCATCGGCAGGCAACTGTTTCCCCTGCTCGAAAAAGCGGGTTTCCGGGACGTCCATGTCTCACCCAGGATGGTCTATGCGGATTCCAGCAAGCCTGGCTTCGTGGAGGGATTCTCGAAGAGGACCTTCATCGCCATGGTGGAGGGAGCAAGAGAACGGGCCCTCTCGCTGAATTTGATCGGCGAGGAGGCGTGGGAGAAAGGGATCCGGGATCTGTACCGCGCGACTGAATCGGACGGCACGTTCTGCTACACCTTCTTCAAGGGGGTCGGGAAGAAAACGTAAGATAGCCGCCCAGGAGCCAATCTTCAGGGCGGCTATCGATGCTTCGACGTTTCCGGCCGAGGCCTTCGCGAGGCGCCGGCAGCCTACTTCGCGAGCTTCTCGTTGATGCCTTTTCCATAGTCCTGACAGGCACGAAGTCCCTCTTTGTCACTCACAAGGGCCTCTTTCAGGTTGAAGGACCCAAGATCGCTCATCTTCATCTTGAACACGTACTCCATCGTGTCGTAGATGATGCCGGGGGCGTCTCCGCTGTGCGTGTAGGATCCGAAGGCGCCGCCCACTTTCCCTTCGAGCCCTGCCTTCTCCATCAGGAACAGGAAGGTCTTCATTCCGCCGGTCATGTCCCGGTGGTATGTCGGGCAGCCAATAACATAGGCATCGAACCCCTTGAGGGCATCGTCCTTCTTGAGCGCGCTGATCTTCTTGATATCGACCTCGTTTCCACCCATCCGAACACCTTCCGCCACGAATTCCGCCATCTTCTCCGTGTGCCCTGTTCTACTGTCGTAGGCGATCAAAACCTTGCTCATTCTGAATTCTCCTTTCCTTGT
>JAQYVQ010000048.1 GCA_030145435.1 Syntrophobacteria bacterium
AATTCCATCTGGTCGATCATCCTCTGGGTCTTGGCCCGGTCCGGCATGCCGTGTAGCGGGTTCTGCTTGTAGATCATCCACCCCTTCACGGGATAGGGTTCTCCCTTGAGAACGCTCGTCCGCCCGGCATGGTAGACGCCGTCCTTGCTATTGTTCAGGGGATAGGATTCGGGCAGCCCGTCGATCCGGTGTGCCTCGTGGTCCGGGAAAGGGGGGATGAGTGTGAAGCCGAGGCGAGCCGAAGCGGGCGGGAGCATTCCGCCGAGGGTGTCCCAGTTCCCTGCCAGGGCGTTGATGATGGCGATGGCCCTTCGAAACTGTGTCTGGTTCCGGTCAAAGGAGCTTCTTCGGCCGAAGTAGAAAATGCACTTCGGGGCCGCGGTGGCGAACATGTGTGCGATCTCGACGATCTGTGCGGCTGGAACTTCACACTCCTTGGAGGCCCACTCGGGCGTGTACTGTTGGATGTGCTCCTCGAGCTTGTCGAACCCGTGGGTGTACTCCTCCACGAAGGGCTTGTCGTAAATCCCTTCCGTGATCATTACGTGGATCATCCCCAGGGTCAGGGCCAGATCGGTTCCCGGCTTGATGGGCACCCAGATGTCCGCCTTGCTGGCGGTTATCGTGTAACGAGGATCGATGTAGATGAACTTGTTCCGGTGATGCAGATTCTGGAACAGGTCGATCGTGTCCGGGGTCATGATCGCCTCGGCCCGGTTTGCCCCGGCCATGATGATCAGACAGCTGTTCGCAACATCGGGGACAGGGACTGTCCCGTAGGTGTGGAAGAAGGCTACATTGTTCGCCACGAGGCACTGGGTCGGGTGCCGGAACGTGTTCGGGGAGCCGAAGGCCTCGGAGAGATCCATGAAGAAATGCTCTTGAAACCCCTCTGTGGAGCTGAACATCACCCCTTCCGGGCCGTATTTTTCCTTGAGCTTCAGGAGGTTCTCCGCGGTGTAGTCGAGGGCCTCTTCCCAGCTCGCCCTTCGCCACTGGCCCGATCCCCTCGGCCCGGACCGAATCAACGGGTATTTGAGCCGATTCGGGTCATAGGTCACCTCGAGCATCGCCTGACCGCGCGCGCAGAGCCGTCCCTGGGACTTGGGGTGATCCGGCTGGCCGTCCAGCTTCACGACCTTCCCGTCCACGACCCGGGCGAGCACGCCGCACTTGTTCGTACAGACGCCGCACACCGTGGGGACCACCCTAACGTCTTCGGAAGTCTCTGGGATGCCCAGGTCGGCATGGGCCTCCTTGGGAAGCAGCTTCCAGCCCATCGAAGCGGCCTGGACGGCCACGCTTCCCGCTGCGAGGGAGAGGAATCCCCTGCGGCTCACGCCCAGTTTTCCGAGATCACCCGGCCCTTCGTTTTTCTTATGGGATTTTTCGTGCCCCTTCAAAGCGTCTTCTCCGTTCTCTGGCAGAAGGGTTTCCTGTCTAAGGCTGAGATAGCACCTTCCGTCTCGTGCGGCCCCTTGCCAAGGAGCAGCAAGCCCCGAGGATGCGGGCAAGCCCGCCGTTCTAACCGCAAGTCTCGGGTTGTTCGCTGTCCGAGGCGTGGTTGATCAGGTAGGTCTTGATGTCGAGAAGC
>JAQYVQ010000153.1 GCA_030145435.1 Syntrophobacteria bacterium
TTCTGGGTTCCCGCGGAGATTTGTGCCGGGCGACTGGTGGAGGCTTCCCGAGTCCCCACGTGTGAACCGGAGCACTCGCCTCCGGCGCCCTCGCGCCGTCGCGGGGGACGCGGGACTATGTTGCCGGAACACGGAGCCCAATCAAATCGGAGAGGGAACCCAGAACAGTACCGCACGGCGCGGCGCGCCCGGAACATATAGGCACGTCCAGGGTGGCCCATCAGGGTCGTTCAGCGTACCGGTCTATACGCTGCTTCGCCTTCTGATAATAGGGATGATCAGGGAGGAGGATCATCATGACTTCGTTCCACTTCTCGATCGCCTCTTCGATGTTGATCTCCTGAAGGGAATATCCTTCAAGGTAGATCTTCCGCCCCACCTCGTCGAGTTGACCGAATCCTCGTCGCAGATCCTTGTCCTTCGGGTTGATCTTCTTTCCCATCTTCCAAAACAGGGCCGCCCCGATCGGGTTTCCCCGGTCGAATTCCTTCCGGCCCCTGTCGTAATAGATCTTCGCAAGGGAAACGGAAGCCTGAAGGAAATAGGTACCGCCCCGATCGCCGACAATGTTCCGGTCTCTTTCGAGGAATCGATCCCAGACTTCCAGTGCCTCTGCGAAACGTCCCTCATGCTGAAGGGTTCTCGCCTGATTGAAGTCGGTCGTGGCAGACTGCATGTCTTCGATGAGCGCCCTCGCCTTGTCGCCTCCCGACCCGTTCGAGACCGTCTCCAGTGAGGCGAGGGACTTCTCTGTACCGCCCTGGCGGTACTGGGCGATCGCATTCTGAATGTACCAGCTTGGTGTCCCCTTCCTGGGGCCGGAACGCACAGGCTTCGAGGACGCCGGCGGAGGGGTGCTCGGTGTCCTTCCTGGTTGGCTCGCTTCCGATGGCCTGGCCGGAGCGGCCGGCACCGGCGCAGCGGGACGCCGGGGGGACCAGGCCGTATGCACGCCCGACGCGTTGTCCGATACCTGCCTTTGCAGAAACCTCGCCTCCAGGACGATGCGGCGGGCATCCTTGTTGTTCGGATACTTGGCAAGGATCGCTTCCGCCTCTCGCTTCGCGAAAGACCAGTCCTGCTTCGCCAGGGCCGCCGTCGCCGCCTGGAGCCGCTGCTCCAATACCATATCCTCGATCTCCCGGGTGAGGCGTTCGGCCTCCCGGTAGTAGACGCTCTTCTTGGGAACCTTCTCCATCTGTTCCTGCGCGTCGACCAGTTCGTTCTCCAGGACCAGGCCCTTTCCCTGGTTCAGGATGTCCACATAGTCACTCTCCCACAGGGCCTCCTGGTAGAGATTCTCCGCATCCATGAAGTTCGGCATCTGTTTGCGCATCCCCTCAAAGACGAGGATCGCTTCGTCCCAGCGTCGGGCAGCGAGCAGGTCCTTTCCGTTCTCGTACTGAACCTTGAGCTCCTCCCGATCGACCGGCGTCGCCATGTCGGTGAGCTTGCCGGACGCCCCCGGCTCGGTCTTGTCCTCCTGTTTCCCCTGGGTGATCAGGATGAGCAAAACCGCGCCTACAGCGAAGAAGGCCAGCACCATCAGAAAGGAGACTCGGCGAAGGGGTGACTTCTTGCCGGCCGCCACGCCCTGCTTGCCGCCCACGGGGCGCCAGAGATCCTCCTGGCTCAACGTCTCGCCCGGGTCCACATACCGGAACATCGATTCCCCGACGGTGAGGATGTCTCCCTTTTGCAGCGTGGACTCCTCAAAGGGCTCACCGTTCAGGAACACGGACCCTTCGCTCGAGAGGCTCTTCAAAACGAACCGATCCTCGGCAAAGCTGATCTCCAACTGCTGAGGCTGTACGTCCCGACCCTTCAGGACGAGATCGTTGCCCTCGTCCGAACCGATCAGGAAGACATCCCGCGGCAGCGGGTGGGCCACCCCCGGTTGCTCTCCCCGCAGTTGGAACAACAGAGCCTTTCCAATGCCTTCTTGTTTGTCCTCTTCCTGCATCGCAACCCCCGCACCCTGACAGCTCGGTGCGTTTCGCTCATCTCTTTTCGATCTTCTCCAGAAGATCTCTCGCCGCCCGGTGTCTTCGATCCGACTCGTCAGGCACGTGGCTGATGATGTTCTGCAGCTCCATCCTGGCCGCCTCCAGATCCTTCAGCTTCAGGAATTTTTTCGTATTGAACAAGAAATCCTCGTACTTCCCCTGCAACTCCTCTTCGTATCGATCCACCGTCTCGAGGAGAACGTCTCGCACCTGAGCATCTTCGCAGGCGATGACATACTCGAGACCCTCCTTCAGGTACTGGATAGCAGCATACAGATTCGGATCATTGATCCGTCTTTCCTCATACTTTTCATTCGAGAGGCGAAGGTATTTCTGCGCCACTTCCACGTCACATTTCGGGATGGGCACTTCGTGGATGGAAATTTCCCGAACCCCCCACTGCGTCTTCTCCGGCGGATTCCTGCGGTTGTCGAAACGTATGGTGTTGACTTCCCCCATCTTCAGGGTGGTCTGTGGGATATCGACCGAGACCAACTCGTCCGCCCAGCGGTCGATCGTGAGAGGAACATCGGCCAGTTTTTCGTCGTTCAAATAGATCCCCACCTGCCGCAGGTAGCGGATGTATCCAGGCTGGTATCGAAGCCGGTACTTCGGCTTCTGTGCAAAGAAGGTGAACTCCGCCTTGTCCACATAGTTCTTTCCACCGACCTTGTGGCCGATAATCTCGTGTACGGGCAGGGGCAAGGCCCCCGCGTTCGACAGGTCCTCCCCCTCCCTCTCGGTCATCGAAAGCCGGACCCCTGAGTAGATGAGGACCACGAGCAGGACGCTCAACAGCGCGAGCACGGGAGGTCGCTTCATGGCAGAGGGTTTCCCCCCGGATCCCTCCAGAACCTGAAGGCCCTGGATGAACTCATCCGTGATCTCCTCTCGCAGGAGGGAGAGGTGGAACACGTAAGGCCCGGTCTGCAACTCGTCCCCATTGTGCAGGGGCCCTCGGGAGACGAACAAGCCGTTCAACTTGATGCCGCTTCCACTCCCGAGGTCTTCGAGGAAGATATCCTCCTTGTCTTCCACGATCCGAAAATGGTGAGGAGCAATGTCGGGATGGCTCAAGATGAGATCGTTGGAGAACGCGCTTCCAACGACGATCTCTTGCTGGCGAAACTCGTAACGAGTCCCTTCATCAGGCCCTTGCACGATCGTAAATTGAACCGTGGTCAACATGGTCTACCCTATGGTCTACCCTCATTCGACCCCGTCGACTCTGTCGACCCGGTCAACTCCGTCGACCCGGTCGGAGTGTGTCCATGCTCATCCCGCTCCAGGACCAGACGATCCCCTGTCCCGGTTCCTGTCCGCGCCAGGGTTCCTGCCGGCAGCTCGAGTGTCGCATGGCTGCGCCGCCCCCCCTGAGCAGACCTCCAGGGCCCCAGAGCGTCGAGGCTCTTCATGATGGTATGCTCAGAATCGAGGAAGCAGACGTCGATCTCCATCCGCATCCCGAAGGTGTGGATCGACCTGCAGGGAGACAGCACGAGTCCGTCGAAATCCTCCCAGCCCTTCTGGAACATCAAGCCCTTCGCCCGTTTCCAGAAGCTGTCTGCGACCGAAGCCTTTTCGCAAAGCATGGTGTTCTTCGTAAGGTTTCGAATCTTGAGGCCCATGTGCGTGTTCGCGTCAAAGCCCGATGTCACTGATCACGCTCAACAACGGAACCACGAGGATGATCCCGATGGAAAGAAGATTCGCGATGATGATCGGGAAAAGGATCTTTATCGGGACCTTCTGCGCCGCCTTCTCGGCTCTTGCGAACCGGCTGCTTCGGATCTGTCCGGACTGGATTCGCAGAACCGCCGCAAAGCCCGTACCCATCCGATCCGCTTGAATGATCGACCCCACGAAGTTGGATATCTCCTGCATCTGGACTCTGTCGGAAAAATCCGTAAAGGCCTCCTTCCGGGTCTTGCCGATCTTCGTCTCCTGCACGACCATGTGAAACTCGTCCCGCAGCGGTCCCGGCGGCCCGTTCGCCACGACCCGCTCCAGGGCGCCGCCGAAGTCCAGTCCCGCTTCCACGGCCAAGGTCAGCAGATCGCAACAAAACGGAAGGTCCTGCAGGA
>JAQYVQ010000157.1 GCA_030145435.1 Syntrophobacteria bacterium
AAGAGCAAGAGGCAGAAGGATCTGGCCGATATAACTCGCCTGGTTGAAACACATCCCGCGCTCAAAGAAGACCTCCCTCCGGAGATCCGCTCCCAAGTGGAGTGATTTCGTCCACGGGCACATAGGTATGGTCAGGGAAGAGATCATCGACTACATGGAAGTCTGCAACAAGAACTTCTGGTCCCTCCAGAACAACTGGATGGCGGAGGTCTACGCACCCCACGACGCTCACACGGAGGATGACTGGTGCGGCGCCACCCTGGAGCTGGGGTGACGGTGGTGTCTCTATCTGTTCTGCCGGACCAGTGCCTCGTTCAGACGGTCGAGATGTACCTTCTCCTCTTGAGCGAGGCTGAGCAGGATCGCCTTGCTCTCTTGCGCCTCGAGGCTTTCCCCCACTTTGAGGTACAGGTCGTACGCGTTCACTTCCATGGCGACGGATAACTCGAGGACGTCGATGGCCTGTTTCCCGTCAGCCCATGCCAGGACCTTGGTGAGCGACACCCCCCCCTCCATCGTGTCGTGGGCCGCCACTTCTTCGGGCGAAAGGGGGTCCCCCTCCCGTCCCGTCAAGGCGCCGTAAAGGTTTCGAAGCGTGTCCTTGTGATGTGCCTCGGCGGCTGCCAGTGACTTGAACAGGCTACCGGCATCCTCAGTGGCATACTGCTCGGCCATCCTCGAGTAGAAGATCTTCGCGCCCTCCTCCAGGATCCAGGCGAGCGATATGTAATCCACCGGGTCCCGGGCGTCCTGGAACCACCACATGCCCGCTTCGAGCGCCCCGGTCGCAACGTTCCCCTCCCAGGCCATGAAGCCGCCGTCCATGTTCCGCACATCTTCGAAACCGGCATTCAGCAGCACCCCGGTCCCGTTGGCGGCACGCACCCCGGAACGGCAGTAGACGATGGCGGGCTTGGAACGATCGAGTTCGTCGAGCCTCTGATGGAGTTGCCCCAGGGGGATCAGCAGGGAACCGGGCAGGTGCCCCTCTGTGTACTCCTCGGGCTGGCGAACGTCGAGAAGGGTGTATTCTTCCGGCTTGCGCTCTTCCATGTAGGTTCGAACCTGGCCCACCGTCCAAGTAGGCGTCGCGCGGAACAATGAAGAATCAGCCATATCGTTTTTCTCCCTTCTGGTTAGCGGACGAAGAGGAAACTGTCGCTATGTTTCCCTGGCAGAAATCGAGTTGCTCGGTGCTGTCCCGGGTTCCCTCGGAGATTTGTGCCGGGCGACTTCGGGGGAGGGAGAGACGGAGCCCAAGCAAATCGGAGAGGGAACCCGGGACAGTACCGAACCGCAAGCGTCTTAAGCAACATAGCGATATTTCCTCTAGAAGCGATTCAAGGGGATCTTCAGGTAGGACGTCCCGTTTTCCTCCGGTTCGGGCAGGTGGCCCGCCCGGATGTTCACCTGCAAGGAGGGGAGAATGAGCTTCGGCAGGGAGAGCCCCGCGTCCTTCTGCTTCCGAAAGGCAACGAAGTCCTCCCTGGTCGTGTTCCCGTTGAGCTGTACGTTCGAGCTCTTCTGCTCCCCGACAGTGCTCTGGTAACGAAGCTCCCGTCCGCCCGGCATGTAATCGTGACAGGTGAAGACCCTTGTCTCGTCCGGCAGGGCGTAGAGCTTCTGGATCGAATCGTAGAGCACCTCACCGGACCCGCCGGGGAAGTCGCACCGTGCCGTCCCGAAGTCGGGCATGAAGATCGCGTCCCCGACGAACAGGGCGTCCCCGATCTGATAGGTGAGACAGGCCGGCGTGTGTCCCGGCGTGTGGATCGCCTTGATCCGGATCGGCCCCGCCTCGAGGGTCTCCCCATCCTGGAGGAGCACGTCGAACTGGCTGCCGTCCACGGGGAAGTCCGCCCCGAGGTGGAAGATGTCCCGAAACGCGGCCTGGACGCCGGTGATGTACCTCCCGATCACCGTCTTCGAGCCGTACCGCTCCTTGAAGTACGGCAGGCCGGTGAAGTGGTCCGCGTGGGCGTGGGTGTCGAGAACATACGGGATCGTGAGACCGAGTTCGTCGATGAACCCGGCCACCTTGTCGCTCGAACCGTTTCCGGTGCGCCCGCTGCTCGGGTCGAAGTCCGTGACCGTATCGATCACGACCCCGGTCTTCGTCCCTTCGTCATAGACGACATAGGTCAGGGTGGAGGTCGGATCATCGAAAAAATGCTGAATCTTCATGGTGTCTCCTGTCGTTAGATCATGCACCGTCCAGATACTTGTCCCGGTCCTCCATGAAGGCCTTGTAGACCTTGTAGTGCTCGGTATCCTCGTACGCCACCTCGCAAACCGGAATGCTGTCGAAGCTCAAGATCCTGGCCGCAGGGCAGGCGAGCAGGATGGGCGAGTGGGTGGCGACGATAAACTGGGCGTGGCCCGCCAGGCTCATTTCCCGGATGAGCCGGACCAGCTCGATCTGGCTGCTCGGGGACAGGGCCGTTTCGGGCTCGTCCAGCAGGTAGAGACCCTTGATGCGGTAGCGGGACCTGAAGTAAGACATCAGGGACTGCCCGTGGGACAGGGTCATCAGAGAGCCGCCCCCGAAATATTTCAGGATTCCGGGGTCTGTCCTCGCCCACTCGTCGAGGATCTGGGCGAAGTCGCGGAACATGTCGGAAGCAAAGTAGGACCCCGGCACCGGCCCGTCCACCCACTCGATGCGCATGAACTTGTGAAGCTCTTGCTTGTATCGATTGACGACCAGGGGCGTCCTGTCCGTGCTGCGCCAGATGTGGATGCCGCACCTGTGGGATATCGCCTCGAGCAGGGTGGACTTGCCCGTACCGTTCTCCCCGACGAGAAGGGTAACCGGAGCGTCCAACGCAAAGCTGCGTGTCTGCGTGAAAAGGTCCTGGTTGAAGGGGTAGCATTCGTTGGTCGGGTATTGCTCCGGATAGAGGAGGGCCCGCTTGATGTGCATCCCTTTTCCTCGATTCTGGGATTCGGGGGCCAGGTCTCATTATTCAACCTCCCACCACCCGTGTAAGGTTGAATAATGAGACCTGACCCCACTGTTATTGTCACCCGAGGCCGACCAGCCGGCCGCCCCTTACGATGACAAAGGCGACGACCCATGCGAGGGCGACCGCATACCCGATGGAGAAGGCGGTCCACTTCCACGAATTGGTCTCTCTACGGATGACGGCGATCGTCCCGAGGCAGGGCGTGTAGATCAGGACAAAGGCCATAAAGGCGTAGGAAACCAGGGGTGTCATTTCCGATTTGCGCAGGGCCTGAATCAGGCCTTCCGACTTCTCTTCTGCTTCTGTGCCCACTTGATAGAGAACGCCGAGCGTGGAGACCACGATCTCCTTTGCGACAAAGCCCGTGAGCAATGCTACGGTGTTACGCCAGTCGAACTCGAGGGGGAGGAACACGGGCTCCATGGCCTTGCCGATGCGGCCGATGTAGCTTCCTTCGATTCTCTCCGCCTCTTTCACAGCCTCCAGGCCGGCGATTTGCCTCTGGAAGCCCTCGGCGGGCGGGCCCGCAGCTTCCCGATCGAGTGCCTGCGCTTGCAGTCTGCTGATCTCGGCATCGTAGTCCCGGGAGAACGTGACGTCCCGGGGAAACGCGCTCAAGGCCCAGATGGCCACCGAACCCACGAGAATCACCCCCCCCATCTTGCGCAGGAAGATCTTTCCCCGATCCCACGTGTGGATCAGGAGCCCCCGCGCCGTCGGAAGGCGATAGGGGGGCAGCTCCATCACGAAGGGGGCTGACTCCCCGGGCAGGATTGTCTTCGAGAACAGCCGGCCCATCGCGATGGCCAGGACGAGGCCCAACAGATAGATCGAGAAGATTACCGTGCCTGCATGTTCCGGGGCGAAGAAGGCGCCCGTGATCAGCACATAGACGGGAAGCCTGGCCGAGCAGCTCATGAGCGGGTTGATCAGGATCGACAGGATACGGTCCCGTTCGGATTCCAGGGTGCGTGTGGCCATGATCGCCGGCGCGTTGCAGCCGAATCCCATCAGCATCGGGATGAAGGCCTTGCCGTGGAGGCCGAGCAGGTGCATCACCCGGTCTGTGAGGAAGGCGGCACGGGCCATGTACCCTGAATCCTCGAGGAAGCTGATGCACATGAACAGGATGAAGATGTTCGGCAGGAAGACCAGTACGGACCCGACGCCGTTCACGACGCCGTCCACGACCAGGCTCTTCAACAAGCCGTCGTCCATGTGTGCAGCCACGAAGTCGGCGAGCCAGGACACGAACGCGTCGATCCACTCCATCGGGGCCGCACCCACCGCAAAGGTGAGTTGGAACACGCCCCAGACCATCAGAAAGAAGACCGGCAACCCGAGGACCTTGTGGGTGAGGACCGAGTCGATCTGGTCGGAACGGGAGATTCGGTCCAGGGGGGGGTCGGTGTAGACTTCCTTGAGAATCCCGGCAACGACCCCGTACAGGCGCTCGGTGAACACCGTCTCCGGCTCTTCCCCGTAAAGCGAATACAGATGCTTGCGGGTCTCTTCGATCTCCTTGAGGAACCGGGCGCCCCTCTGCCCGGACTTGCTGACTTCCTCGATCAGTTCCTTGTCGTTCTCGAGGGCCTTGATTGCGACCCAGCGCGGGGGGTGAGGGATTTCGAACAGCTCGAGGGCTTCCGCCTTTTCGGTGAGCGGCCCCAGGTGACTCTCGATCTCGTGCCCGTAAGGGATGCGAACCTTGCGCACCTGGGGATGCTCGTCTTCGGCCACCTTGACGACCGTTTCCAGCAGTTCGCGGACGCCGCCCCCCTTGTGGCCCACCGTGAAAACCGCCGGGGCGCCCAGAAGGGCCCCGAGCTTTTCGAGGTCGACCCGTGCGCCGGACTGGTGGAGGGCGTCGGACATGTTCAGGGCGAGCACGACCTTCGAGCCCAATTGAAGGAGCTGCGTGGTCAGGAAGAGGTTTCGTTCGAGGTTGCTCGCGTCGATCACGTGCACGACCACGTCCGGCTTTTCGTGGACGATGAACCTGCGGGCCACGATCTCCTCGATCGAGTAGGCGGTCAGGCTGTAGGTTCCCGGCAGGTCCACGACCGTGATCTCGCGGCCGTCTAAGGTGGTGTAGCCTTCCTTCTTCTCGACCGTTACGCCGGGCCAGTTCCCCACGTGATGTCGGGCGCCGGTGATGGCGTTGAACAAGGTCGTCTTGCCCGAGTTGGGGTTGCCGGCCAGCGCGATTCTAAGGCTTTTTGTCTGTTTCATTGTC